>JAGRNM010000174.1 GCA_020440745.1 Deltaproteobacteria bacterium | reverse complement strand
GGCTTAGGGATTATCCATAAAAATTTAAGCATTGAAGAACAAGCCCTGGAAGTAGCTAGGGTTAAAAAATCTGAAAGTGGGATGGTGTTGAGTCCAATCACTTTAGAACCGCAGCAAAAAATCGCTGAGGCTATTGAGGTGATGAAAGAACATCAGATTTCCGGTTTGCCTATTGTGCAAGGTAAGAAGTTGGTGGGTATTTTGACTAACCGAGATATCCGTTTTGAAAAAAACTTAGATCAGCCTATTGAAGATATCATGACTAAAAAACTGATTACGGTCAGCGAAAAAGTCACTACCGAAGAAGCAAAAGACTTACTCCACCAATATCGTATCGAAAAATTATTAGTAGTTGATAATCAAGGCAACTTAGTGGGTCTGATTACTATTAAAGATATCGAAAAAACCGAAAAAAACCCCGATGCCATTAAGGACCAACTAGGAAGACTCTTAGTAGGAGCAGCCGTGGGAGTAGGTGAAAGTGGTTTGCAAAGGGCCGAAGCTTTAGTGGCTAATGAAGTGGATGTTTTGGTCTTAGATACGGCCCATGGCCATTCCAAAGGAGTTTTAGAAACCGCCACCGCCTTAAAAAAGCGTTTTCCCGATATTTCTTTAATTGCTGGTAACGTGGCTACGGCTGAGGCTGTGAGTGATTTGGCCCGCGCTGGTGTTGATGCGGTCAAAGTAGGTGTAGGTCCTGGCAGTATTTGTACCACTCGTATGGTAGCAGGTGTGGGTGTGCCTCAGTTCACAGCGGTTTATCATTGTGCCCAGGAAGCCAAAAAACTAGGTATCCCAGTCATTGCCGATGGAGGGATCAAGTATAGTGGAGATCTCATTAAAGCCTTAGCTGCTGGAGCCAACACAGTGATGATTGGTAGCCTCTTTGCAGGAACCGATGAATCTCCTGGAGAAAAAATCCTCTATCAAGGCCGAAGCTATAAAGTCTACCGTGGCATGGGAAGTCTAGGGGCCATGAAAGCTGGAAGTTCTGATCGTTATTTTCAAAGCGACAAAAATCAAACTGGCAAATTTGTTCCTGAGGGTATCGAGGGTATGGTGCCGGCTAGGGGTCCCTTAGCTGAAGTCCTTTATCAACTGACGGGCGGTTTAAGAAGTGGCATGGGGTATACTGGTTGTCGTAGTATTGCCGAGCTACAAGAAAAAGCTAGGTTTGTACAAATCACGGGTTCGGGCTTAAAAGAATCTCACGTTCATGATGTGATGATTACTAAAGAAGCACCTAATTATTATTCGGACTAAGCTTGTTGATGCTTGTTTATTGTTGGCTGTTCGTAAGGAAGAAACCAACAACAAACAAGCATCAATAAACAACAAACTATGGATAAGGTACTAATCTTAGACTTTGGTTCCCAATACACTCAACTTATTGCTCGTCGGGTGCGAGAACAAGGGGTTTATTCGGAGATTCATCCTTTTAATTGGAAGCTAGAAGATATTCGAGACTTTGCTCCTAAGGCTTTGATTCTTTCGGGTGGTCCTTCTAGCGTCTTACAAAAAGACTCACCGCAAATTTCTAAAGAAATCTTTGAATTAGGTGTTCCAATTTTAGGTATTTGTTATGGCTTGCAGTTAACGGCCCATCTTTTAGGCGGCAAGGTTTTACCTAGTCAAAAAAGAGAGTACGGCCGAGCTGTTTTTAATAAAAATAGCTCCTCTCCTTTATTAGAAGGTGTCAGCGAGCACAGCCAAGTGTGGATGAGTCATGGAGACAAGGTGGAGTCTTTGCCCTCTGGTTTTGTAAGTCTTGGTAAAAGTGACAATACTGATTTTTGTGCTATTGCCCATGAATCTAAAAAAATCTATGGACTGCAATTTCACCCCGAAGTTGTTCATAGCCAAGAGGGAGAGGTCATTTTAAGAAACTTCCTTTTTTCCATTGCCAGTTTAAAAGCCACTTGGAACATGGGTTCTTTTTTAGAAGAAGAAAAAAAGAAAATCCGCCAGCAAGTAGCAAATAAAAAAGTTATTTGTGGTCTGAGCGGTGGAGTAGACTCGACGGTAACGGCAGTTTTGCTTCATGAAGCCATTGGTGATCAGTTGGAGTGTATTTTTGTCAATAACGGCGTACTAAGACTTAACGAAGCAGAAGAAGTACAAAAACAATTTACCGAACAATTTAAAATCAAGCTTCATTACGTAGATGCCTCAGAGCGCTTTTTAAAAGAATTAAAAGGCGTCACTGACCCTGAAAAAAAACGAAAAATCATTGGCTATGAGTTTATTAAAGTTTTTGAAGAAGCAGCCAAGGCGATTCAAGGAGCCGAATTTTTAGCTCAAGGCACTCTTTATCCTGATGTGATTGAAAGCGTCTCTTTTAAAGGGCCCAGCGCTACAATTAAAAGCCATCATAATGTGGGTGGGCTTCCAGAAAGAATGGGACTAAAATTAGTCGAGCCTTTAAGAGAACTTTTTAAAGACGAAGTAAGAGTTTTAGGAGCCGAATTAGGCATTCCCCGTCATTTAACCCATCGTCATCCCTTTCCTGGTCCTGGACTAGCAGTAAGGATTTTGGGAGAAGTCAATGCGGCTCAGGTTGCTTTGCTTCAAAAAGCCGATCATATTATCCAATACGAGATTAAAGCTGCTGATTGGTATGATAAAGTCTGGCAATGCTTTGGCGTACTTTTGCCTGTTAAAACAGTAGGAGTCATGGGAGACGAACGCACTTATGAGCAAGTCTTAGCTCTGCGTTGTGTGACTTCTACCGATGGTATGACAGCTGATTGGGTGCCTTTGCCGGCTGAGCTCTTAGCTAGGATTTCTAATCGAATCATTAACGAAGTTCCTGGTATTAATAGAGTTGTCTATGACATCTCTTCTAAGCCGCCAGGCACTATTGAGTGGGAGTAAATACTGTAATTAAGCCATGTCTGTTAACTTTGTCCATCTCCACGTTCATTCCCAATACTCTCTTTTAGAGGGGGCCATCAGGGTCAAGGACTTGTGTCAAGAGGTGGCCAGACTTAAAATGCCGGCAGTGGCCTTAACTGATAGCGCCAATCTTTTTGGAGCTTATGAATTTTATGAAAAAGCCCGCGCCGCTGGTATCAAGCCCATCTTTGGTGCCGAAGTTTATTATCTGACTAAGGGAGATCTCACCAGTCGGGATGTTAAAGATAAAAAAGAATTTTTGGCCAACCTTATTTTATTGGCCAAAGATGAAGAAGGTTATCATAACCTTTGTGAACTTTTGAGCCTGGCCCATCTTAAGGGTTTTTATTATAAACCTCGTTTAGATCGAGAATCTTTAAGCAAGCATTCCCAAGGTTTGATCGCCTTAAGCGGCACCATGGAAGGGGAGATTCATCAAAGACTTCTAAGAGAAGAAAAAGACCAGGCCGTTCAAGCAGCGGACTTTTTATTATCTACTTATGGTGATAATTTTTATCTAGAACTGCAAGATCACCAGTTGCCCTTAGAAGCTAGGGTTAAAGATGCGGTTTCTGAATTAACTAAAGAACTTCAACTGCCGGTTGTAGCTACTAATGACTGTCACTACCTTAAAAAAGATCAGGCCGAGGCACAGCTTGTTTTAGAATGTATTAAAAAGGGTTGGACCCTTAATGAAGCCTTGGATCGGGGAGGAACTAGGACAGAAGAAGCCTATTTAAAAACTCCTCAGGAAATGGGAAAAATTTTTAAAGATAGACCAGAAGCCCTGGCAAACACCATTAAGATCATGGAAGCTTGCCAGTTTTCCTTTGAGTCCAAGTCTTACCATTTGCCCCAATATAAGGTAGAGAGTGGAAAAAGCTTAGACG
>JAGRNM010000173.1 GCA_020440745.1 Deltaproteobacteria bacterium | reverse complement strand
ACTCACAGGCATTTCTTCCGCTAAGCTCACTAAAAAAAGCTGAGTCCTCTCATGGTCTTCTAACATCGAAAGAATTTGATTAGCCTTGCTTAAAAGCGGGCCTCCCCTCACAGCCTCTTTAACCACTTGGGGAACTTTTAATAAACTCAAACCATGACCAGTGGCTGGTGCATCTAAAATAATCAAATCATGAGAAACCTGATCCCAGGCCTCTGGCTCCACCACCATGGAATAAACCTTACCAATAGTTAAAAGTTCCGCCAAACCAGGAGCCGCATCCAAAAATTTTCGCACATAACGGTTTTTAAACAAGGTATTATAAAGAAGAGGTAGTTTAAGTTGAGCGACTAAATATTCTTTAAGAGCTCCATCAGGTGTAATACTAATATGGTCTAAACTACCCGGCAAAGACTTGGCCAAAGGCGTCACTTCATAAGAAGCTTTCTTTTGTCCCCAAAAAGATGCCACATGACCCAAACCGTGGGTCTCCACTAGTAAAACCTTAAGACCCTTTTTAGCCATCGCTAAAGCTAAAGAAGCCGAAACCGTTGATTTACCCACTCCTCCCTTACCGGTCACAATCCAAAGTTTGGCTAAAGATGTTGTCGAATCATGCATGACAAAGGAAGGGTTAAAAAAATTATTTCTTTTTTAAAGAAAGGCCTAAGAAAAAACGAGCCACCACCTCGTTAGATTTTTTAGGAGTCCTGGCGACTACATTAATAACTCGGGTGACTCTCTCCCCTGTTTTAATGGTTTGAGCGATTTGGGATTTAATCTTATGTCCCTCTTCACAATAAAAATGTACATCATCCTCTGGACGCCTCAAAAACTCAGCCTTAAAGTCTTTAAAGACAAACTGAATCCGATGACCACTAGCCTCAATCTGATGCATGGCCATGACACCTCCAATAGCGTCAGCACCAATGGATAAGGCCCCAAAATACATAGAGCCTAAGTGATTTTTAGTAAAATAATTAAGCGGAACTTTTAACTCGCAAGCCTTATCATCCAGACTAATGATCTGAGGTCGACAATAAGCAATAAGAGGAATCTTAAAAAGCGCAAAGGCCCATAGTTTTAGGGTAGTAAATAGATTAGACATAAAAACAGCCTTGCCGCAAAACTTTAAGGTTTGGCAAGGTAAATAAGTTGAAAAAAATCTAGTTGCTTGTCATGCGCAAAGCCCATAACTCTTAGACAAGATGAAGTTCTTAATCTTATGGCTTAGCCCACTTTATCTACTCGTTCTTATAAGGTTGATAAAAAGGACGCTTCTCTTCTTATCAAGCCAACAAAAGTTCGAGTCTTTTTTCACTCCACCCTTGTGGAAAAAAATAAGCGGTCAGTTAGAGTATCTTTTAGGACCACTTCGCGACCTTGTGCTTTCTCCTCTATTATTATTAGCTGCCTTTTACCACTTAGCTACCATAGGTCTGGACTATACTTTATATTTAACCCTACTTTATTTTTTCTTAAGTCTCAGTAGCCTAAGGCATCATCGCGCACTACAAACACAATTAAGCAAACTTATCATTCACGAAAACCAAATACACCCAAAAGATTTTTTTGATCTCTATTACGAACAACTAAGCCCCTGGCCAAAGCCTTTAGCTAAACAAGGTTTTACCTTAATCAACGACTTAGAACAAGACTACCGTCAAAATAAACAAAGCAAAAAAAGTTTTTTAAGCTTAATAAAAGGTAGCCTCAGCACCATTACCCTAGCTCGCATGGCCATGAGAGCTTTTAAAAACTTACCCGCAGAAAAAGCGCGCCAAAGCTTTGACGCTCTAGCCAGACTCTGGGGGCGCCGGATCAGTCAGCAGGCCAAACTACAACTCAAGACGCTTCTTCCTACTGATTTTTCTACGTTAGAAGGCAAAGTCCTTTTAATTTATAATCACGCTTCTACTTTAGACTTTTGTCTTAACTTTGCTGCCCTAGCCTCCGTAAGAGTCAAAGACTCAAAAGGACTAACACGTCCATTACGCCCCCGCTTTATCGCAGCGAGGGACCACTTTATTGATAATCCGCTCATTTATTCTTGGCTAGGGGTGGGCAAGGCCATCCAAAAAGCCGGCATGATCTTTATTAATCGCCGTCAAAAAGGCCAAGGCTGGGCAGCTATGCAAGAAGCAGCCACCAAACTTTGTCAAAAAGAAGTAGAAATTGCTGTCTACCCCCAAGGCACCCGAGCCCACGCCATCCAAAACCTAGATGGAAGCATTTGGGAAGCTGGCTATTACTCTACCTTTAATGAAGCTACTTGGGATAAACCTTTGGGTCATTTAAAAATCGGCACCGCCCAATTAATTTTAGACAGTCTTTTAGAACTAAAAAAACAAGGCCAAACCCAACTCACTATCCTAAGCACTGGGATTTGGGGTGCCGGAAGCGCTTTAGCTAAGGGACACCTAAAAATAAAAACTCAATCAAGCATTACTTACCGCGTAGGCAAAGCCTGGATCCTAAAAACCCAAGACCTAGATCAGCTTAAAAAACCTAAAGAAAAAATCCCACAAAACCAAAACGAAGAAAACTACTTAAAAAAAATACAAGAGATTCAGATTCAACTAAACCAAAAACTACTAGAGGCTCTTGACTGGCATTTAAGACTACTAGAAAAAACTAAAAAAACCTTAAACCTTTTAAACTTTGAAACAGAAAAAACTAAAAAACTGATCCAAAACTTAGAACAAGCCCAAAGCCAGGAGCAAAGCTTTCCTTTTATTTTACTAGACAGGCTTTTTTCTTTACCCAAAGAGGAGTGGAAACTTTTTTTTGAAAAAGTATTCCAGCTTCAAGAAAAAAACTGGCAAGAACCAGCTTGGAAAAATTTATTAAAAGAAATTTCACAAAAATTAAGTGGCAAAAAACTAATCTAAAAAAATACGATCAAATAACTTCATCACCTGTTCTTTTCTTTCCTGAGCTGCCTTAGGCTTTAAAAGAGACTTACCACCAAACATATCTTCTAAACTTTCGGCATGACTAAAATAAACCAAAATCACTCCCATAAAACTAATCACCAAATGATCGGCCTTAAGACCCTTTGATAAAGTCCCTTCTGCCTTAGCCGCATCCAGCAGAGCGGCTATTTTATGAAAAAGAGGCCCCCTAATATCCTTCCACAAAGCTTTAGAGACCTTTCCGCCTTCCAAACCATCCCACATCAAAAGACGCACAAACTCATGATGGGAGGCACTAAAATCATGAAAAATTTCTAAGGCCCTAAAAAGCATTTCTTTAGTAGAAGCTGGATTGGGTTTGCCTGGTGGTAAAAGCTCGGTGGCAAACCACTGACCTAAAAGGTGCCACTGCCTAATATGCACCGCATGATAGAGCCCTTCTTTAGAGCCATAATAATGATAGACCATACGCTTATTAACCCCAGCTTCTTTCAAAATCGTACTCAAAGAAGCACCTTCAAAACCCTGCTTAGAAAAGACCTTAGTAGCGCACTTTAAGATTTTTTCTCGGGTTTTTTCTGCATCGCGTATTTGTTTCATAAAGCACTCCCAATCAACTAAAAATCCTGTTTAAAACTTAGCTCATAGATTATTAATCAGCTCCCAAAGCACAATCCATTGACAGACCCAAGAAAAATAACTAGGACAGTGCTCCCTATTCCGGCATAGCTCAGTCGGTAGAGCAAGCGACTGTTAATCGCTTGGTCGCAGGTTCGAGTCCTGCTGCCGGAGCATTTCCAAACAAGAAGCCGTTTTCTGGAACTCAGAGAACGGCTTTCTTTTTTGATATTCAAGGGTTGTGCCGTTTAGGTGC
>JAGRNM010000172.1 GCA_020440745.1 Deltaproteobacteria bacterium | reverse complement strand
GATTGATATTCTCTTGCAGCTAATATTAAAAGTCGATGGAGATCTTGATTAAGTAACCTGTATTTTTGAGCCGTTAACAAAGGAAACTCAAAGATTAAAGTATCATTAGAGATGCGCGTCACTACTTCCTCAACACTGACTGGTCTTTCTAGCTTTACACTCAAAAGACTAGCAACATCTTCTAACAAAAAATTAGCAAAACCATTATCCTCAAAGGGCCATAACTTACACAGCTCCACCTCCTCTGCTATAAGGTCTTCTTCCCTTTCAACCGTTTTAGCAATACCATGCTGATCCCTTCTCATTCTCGCTTTTCGACTTGCCAATACAGCTTCTCTTATCGCAACAGCTTGTTCTTCTCTCCCATGAAAACTTAGAGTACCAGACCCTGTACTTACAGAAGGTCTCTTGGGATTTTCCACATCATCAATAATACCTACTTCACAAATCTCTTGATCAATTTGCTGAACCATCCCCAGCCCCCCTTTTGGGGTCCTTATAACGTTTCTAGTATAAAAGTTTCTTAGGGTGGCAAGGTTTTGAAACAGTTCTTTAGAATCAGAGCTAGCTAACAACTTAGTAAGCAAAGCTCTTTCCTGAACAATAATAGAAGAATCCCTTGCCTCAATCAAAGCCAGACGATCATTGAGCAACTTTAAACCATTAGGTAATAGTCCCCAATAAGGACCATGAGGTGAAAGCTTCACACTAAGTACCACCGCAGGCACAAAAGCACTTAACCTCTCCGTCAGCATATCAGGCTTACTCATCATAAAAGTAATATCTCTTGAGTCAAAAAGATTCTCCCAAAGAAAATGACCTACTTCCGAATCTCTACCCATAAATCGATAAAGCTCAACAAAGCCCTCGACTCTTTCTGCCATATAAACAGCTTGAATGATATGAACCATAGCGCCATGCTCTTTGAGTTGGCCCATCTGACGATCATTACCTATAAAATTACCAAAAGCTTCTACCACTAGACGTCCTTGAGCTAGTTGGGAAAAGAAATAAGTTTCATCATCTTGGATTGTCTCTTCATGCTCTATAACGCTTAGGCCAGTAAACCCAAGAGCTCTGCCCCGTTCCTCTAATTTTTTTAATAAATTGACTTGGAAGGCTTGGCTACTTAAGGTCTCACGACCAACGGTTCCTTTCATTTCTCTTAAAGTCTCCTGCGTCAGTTGAACAAACCAAATAGCAAAGTCTAGATTATTTAGCATAACCTCATCGATTTGTCTTAATTGATCCGCCAAAGAAGTAGGAAGAGGATGAAGGGAGCTATGATTAGCTCTTTGAATCTCTGTCATTAATTCTTCATGCCTGGGATAAAAACCTTGTGAAGCTAAAGTAGTAAAAATCTCCGAATCTAACAAAGAAGCTAAGTTGCTTTCTACATAGGAGGTAAACCATCGGAGTCCAAGCTCCGTAGGTTTAGGACCATAAAAAGTGCCCTTATTTAAAAATTCCTCTTCGTCTAATAAAGCCTGGGCTTCGACTTGGATGCTTTCATGTCTCAAAACATCATCCAACCAAACCATTTCTCCTTCCAAGTCTAGTACTTGATAAAAACCATGCTCTAAACCATGACTAGCTTCATCAAGGGGCTGAATCAGGGTAAAAGGCCGCTGGCCCTCACTATTGATCTGATAAGGAAAGACCGCATTAAAACGCGAGGCTAGTTCTTCGTTACTTTCTTCCTCCCCAGACTCATCAGCTTTAATATCATCTGGATCATCTGGATCAGTCATCCCGCTTGCCCGGACCAAAGCGCCATGTTGAGGAGCATCGGCGCCCTCACCACGCCTTGCTAAAGCCCCTGGCCTTTCAGTCGGCACCAAGGCTCCAGGCTTATCACCACCTTTTGGTCCTTTGGGTGGCTCAGCCGCGGTGGAAGCGCCTCCTGAATTTTGATGACGTCTATTCCAAGGAGAAGTACCCCCTCGACCACCTCGAAACATTTCCAAAAAGGCAAGGTTAGCCAAGACCACCTGAAAAGGAATCTCCAATAAAAATTTCTGAAAATTCCAGTCACTACGACGAAGCTCCCAACCTTCTCCCATCAAACCACGATAAGTAAACTTTTCTACTGCCTCAGAACCCGTATCTCCCCAGGCCAAAAATAAACCTTGGATTAAATTTGCTGCGACAGGCCTCGTCCCCGTCCTAGACATAAAACTACCTAACCAACCTCCCGCCCAAGTAAAAATACCTGCCGTGATTGTCTCAGCACCCGAACTCATAAATTCAGCCAGGGCTTTTTGCCCCTTCTTTTTAATATCTTCTTTTAAATAATAGGCTCGATCAATGGTATTGACTGTAGGCGCACAGAGATTTTCTGCTACAAAATAATTCTTCCCAAATCCAACGGTAAAACCAATGACCACCCCCAAACCACCACCAATCAGAGTTCCTACAGGCCCACCAACAGCAGTTCCAATCCCAGCACCATATTTAGCACCACCCATGGCATAGAGACCTCCGTCCAAAACCCCATGGGTCTTCACGGCTACTTCACATCTCTCCGCCCACTTTTGTTTTCCTTCAGTTCTCGTTTGTTCTTGGCCAGCAACCATACTTTCTTTAAGAGCTATTTGCTCTTGGGCAAGACTTACTAATTGCTCAACAGTCTCTACTTGTAATTTTTTAAATTCTTTTAAGCCTTGAGTTTCTTCTGCTGATTGTCCTTTAGCCTCCCAAAAATTAAGATAACCCCTAGCGATCTCAGCATATTGGATCGCTGATTCATGATTGCCCTGGATAATACTTAATCTACCTTTTTCTAAATTTAAACTAGCTAAAGCTCCGTAAAACCCCACTCCAAAATTATCTTGAGTCTTGCCCTGCATCGATTGCTGGACATAGCGTTCAATACCTAAATCACAAATCCAATGGGCTAAAACTATGTTTCCTGATTGCTGAGCTTGCTTAGAAGCCGTGAGATAAGTTGCATAAGAAGGAGAATCTGAGGAAACTTCTTGTAGAGCTTGCTCCGTTATTAATAACTTTGCTTCTCCAAAAAATCGGAGACCTTTCTCATAAGTCTCAGACAAATAAGTAAAAGGCAAAGAAAGAACCCCTTTATTTAGACCCGAGCTAGCCTCAAGCGCAGGAGAAGCTTCTTCTGCAGGTTTTCTTAAAAGCAATTGGGTAGAGTCGACCTTATCAACCTCAAGATATTGAGGACTTGTTGGATAAAAAGTTTTAAACCTAGGGGGTGCCATATAGTTTATTTATATAAAATAGCTCAATTTACCAAGGTCTTAGATTATTTCTAGTAATTAACTATCGGACTATATTCTATTAAGTTGCGTCCAAGCTTTTTTGTGCAAAATAAGTCAATTGATTGTCAAGTAGCCTAAGACAAGCTAAAAAAAACCATGCACCTCAAACTAAAAAATCTAAAAACCAAAGCCTTAATCGGCATCCACCCCTGGGAACGAAAAGCACCGCAGGAGATTATCTTAAATATCAGTCTAGACTTTGCTGGAGAGGCCGCTAGTCACAGTGATCAATTAAAAGACACCCTTGATTATGACGCCCTCAGCCAAAAAGTTATTCGATTGGTGGAAGCTAGTGAATTTTTTCTAGTAGAAAAACTAGCCCAAGAAATCCTGCAATTAATTTTAAAAGAAGACCTAGTCCAAAACGCCCAAGTAGAAGTAGACAAGCCAGAGGCCTTAAAGACTTGTGAGTCGGTGTCGATTACTGTGAGAGGCTAAACCGTCTTTATCTATTAGCTTATTTTGAGATATTAATTACGTTAATCTTACCAGTAAGAAAGCGATAAATTTATTGCCTGTGCTTTATCTGCTATAAGTAAAATC
>JAGRNM010000171.1 GCA_020440745.1 Deltaproteobacteria bacterium | reverse complement strand
TTGGCTTAGCTTTATACTCTCCGCTATCTTGGCCGGATTAACAGGCTTAAGCTATGCCGAACTCACCGCCCGTTATCCCTTTAGCGGCGGAGCAGCTGTTTTTGTTAAACGAGCCTTTCCCGGCAAACTCATGGGCACTTTAGTGGGAGTCACCGTTTTAGGCACAGGCATTACCAGTGGCGCTACCATTACCGTAGCCTTTAGCCATTATTTTTCTGAACTTACTTCTCTTAATCCTTGGATTGCCCAACTAGGCCTGCTGACTTTGATTTCTTTTCTTAGTTATTGGGGCATTCAAGAATCTTCCCAGGTTAATTTTTTTCTTACCTTTGCAGAATTAAGCGGACTTTTACTAATTATCATAGTCGGCGCCTGGCTTTTAGGAAAAAACCCTGCTTCTAGCCAAAGTATCCCCCATATTTTTTCCCTTCATGACTTTCATCTAAATCCTGTCTTACAAGGTATGACTTTAGCCTTTTATGCCTATATTGGTTTTGAAGATCTGGCCAATTTAGCAGAAGAATCTAAAAACCCAGTCCGTGACTTGCCCAGAGCTATCTTGCTAGCCTTGGGCTTAGCCACTTTGATTTATATTTTAGTGACGCTAAGCTTGCAAATCCATATCGACGAATCATCCATTAAAGCTTCTACTACTCCCCTACTCTTAGTTTTAGAAAAAGCTGGCCTAGGAAGTATAACCCATTACTTTAGTATCCTTGCTATCTTGGCTATTACCAATACGGGCTTGATTAATTTAATCATGGCTAGTCGTTTAAGCTATGGCATGGCTCAGGAAAAACTCTTGCCAGGATTTTTTGCTAAGGTGTCGGAAAAACGCAAAACTCCTTGGGTAGGTGTGCTTTTTAGCTTTGTTGCTGTGGTGGTATTGATCTTAACCGCAGACTTAGTTGTTTTAGCTAAGACAGTAAGTTTTTTAATCCTCTTAGTTTTTTTATTAGTACACTTAAGTCTTTTTAAAATTAAATTACAAAAAATTGAGCATCAAGGCATGAAAGTCCCCATCGTGATCCCTTTTTTAGGAGTGCTGGCCACTTTTTACTTACTTTTGCAGTTTGATTTTGAAGTCTTACGGCGTAGTCTTTTTATTGTAGGCCTGGGATTTTTTGTTTGGCTGATACAAAATTTTAAAAAAACTAAAGATCCCGACCTTCTATCTTAGCAAAGGCTTGTCGTAGTTCTTCAGAAATCTTAAGACTCTTAGAGGACTGATAGTCAAAATAGACTTGGGTGCTTTGCCCCTTAGCCACAGGCCTTAGGTCGCTTTTAGACTCAATCTCATAGTCAAAGTCAAAACTACTATTGCCAAGACGACTTGCCCTAATGCCTACCTCAAGCTCTTCACCCACATAGGCCGGAGATAAAAAGTCTATTTTAATAGAAGCCACAATCAAACTTTGACTTAGCTTCCAATGAGGATTGGTAAAATCAAGGGGCGTGATTTTTTTTAAATAGGCAACGCGAGCTTCTTCAAAATAGGTCAAAAACCTGGCATTATTGACATGTCCCATACTGTCCACGTCGGAAAAACGTACTCCTATAGAAGTACGCACTTTAAAAATACTATCCAAAATTAAAACTCCTTTCTTAAACTTAGCTAAGCTCTTGACCCCTTCCCAAAGCCTATGCCAGAGAAAGGTTATGTCTGAAAAGCAGGAAAAAAGAGATTATAAAGAAACCCTTAATCTACCCCAAACCGACTTCCCTATGAAGGCTAACTTAGCCCAAAAGGAACCGGAATTACTTAATTTTTGGGAAGAAAAAAAAATCTATAAAGCTCGGTTAACACAAAACCAAAATAAAGAAAAATTCACCCTCCATGACGGCCCTCCTTATGCCAATGGCAGTATCCACTTTGGCCATATTCTTAACAAAGTATTAAAGGATTTTATTGTTAAGTACCAAAACCTAAAAGGCAACTTTTCCGCCTATGTCCCCGGGTGGGACTGTCATGGTCTGCCTATTGAACACCAAGTTGATAAAGAATTAAAAAAGAAAAAACTAGCCCAAGATTCTTTAAGTATCCGCAAGGCTTGTCGAGAATATGCCCGTCGCTTTGTTAATATTCAAAAAGAAGAATTTAAACGCTTAGGTATCTTTGGTCATTGGGAAGACCCCTATCTGACCATGAACTACGATTACGAAGCCACGATTGCTGAAGAACTAGCCACCTTAGTAGAAAAAGGCTTAGTCTACAAAGGAGCTAAACCAGTCCATTGGTGCACCCATTGCCGTACCGCCTTGGCCGAAGCCGAAGTCGAATACGAACAGCACGTTTCTCCTAGTATTTATGTCAAATTTGAAAGCGTCTCTAATCCAGAGACCATTTCTAAAAAATTAAAAGACAGAAAGGTCTCTTATTTAATTTGGACAACCACACCCTGGACCCTGCCTGCTAACGTGGCTTTGGCTATTCATCCTAAGTTTATGTATGTGGCCTTAGACATGGGAGACGAAGTCTACTTAGTGGCCGAAGGTCTTTTAGACCAATTAAGGCAAAAGCTTAATCTCCAAGAAGAAAGAATTTTGGACCGTATTCCTGCTAGCCAATTAGAAGGTTTAAAAGCCAAACATCCTTTTTTAAATCGCCTTAGTCCTTTAATTTTTAGCGAACATGTTACCTTAGAGGCAGGGACGGGCATTGTCCATATTGCCCCAGGTCATGGACAAGAAGACTACGAAGTAGGACAACGCTATAACTTACCCAATCTTAATCCTGTAGACCCCAGCGGATTATTTACTAAAGAAGTAGGCGTCCCTGCCTATGAAGGACAATTTGTCCTTAAGGCTAATCACCAAATTTTAGAGGACCTCAAAAATTCGGGACACTTAATCAAATACCAAGAGTTTTCTCACAGCTATCCCCATTGTTGGCGTTGTAAAAAACCCGTCATTTTTCGCAGTACTCCCCAATATTTTATCTCGATGCAAAAAAACGAACTGCGCTCTAAAGCCCTTGAAGCAATCCGACAAAGTGAGTGGATCCCCCATTGGGGACGGGAAAGAATCTACGGCATGGTCGAAAAACGTCCTGATTGGTGTATTTCTAGACAAAGATCTTGGGGTGTCCCCATCATGGGTTTCCAGTGTCAAAATTGCCAACACACACTCTTAGACGCCAAAGTCCTACGCCATATTGCCCAAGGTTTTCGTCAAAATGGAGCTGATTATTATTTTGAAAAAGAAGCAGAAGAACTGCTTCCTCCCAACACCCGCTGCCCCCAATGCCAAGCTACAAGTTGGATTAAAGAAAATGACATCTTAGATGTATGGTTTGACTCAGGCGTTAGTTTTGCAGCAGTCTTAGAAAAAAGAGAAGAGCTTAAGGATCAAGCAGATCTTTATTTAGAAGGCAGCGATCAACACCGAGGTTGGTTTCACTCCTCCCTTTTAGCTAGTGTTGCCTCCAGAGACCGAGCCCCTTACAAAGCCGTACTCACCCATGGCTTTGTTGTGGATAAGGACGGAAAAAAATATTCCAAATCCGCCAAAAACTACACACCTCCGGAAAAACTCATCAAAGCCTCTGGAGCCGAACTTTTAAGGCTATGGGTAGCTGCTGAAGACTATCGCAATGATATTCGCTTTAGTAACGAAATCCTAGCTAGGTTAAAAGAAAGTTATCGAAAAATCCGTAATACAGCTCGTTTTCTTTTGGGTAATCTACAAGACTTTGACCCAGTAAAGCACCACATTGCTTACGAAAAACGCTCCCAACTAGATCGTTGGGCCTATGGACAATTGCAAGGTCTCATCAAAAAAACAGACCAAGCCTTTAAAAATTATGAATTCCATACCATCTACCATACCCTCAATT
>JAGRNM010000170.1 GCA_020440745.1 Deltaproteobacteria bacterium | reverse complement strand
ATAAGTTGCCATTATCACAAACCTCTCCAAAGTCAGTATCGATAATACCGTCACCACAACGCTGCTCGGTACAATCAGAGCGACATGTGGCATTGGGCTCATTACTGTTAAGACCCTCTAGGATATAACAAAGTACCCTACTGGATACACTGTCAGTAAAACACAATCTTCCATCATTAATGGCTAAATACCTTGCACTAACCCCACTCACTGGGATGTCTTTTAATTCTCCCGTCATACCATCGTAGCGCAATATTTCCGAACTAAGGCGACTAATAAGGTACAAATCACCGTCGGGACCAAAGGCCATCCCTGATGGATAGTCAGGACGCCCTTCCGCATCCGGTCCTACAAATACCTCAAGTAAATCTCCCGTATCAGGATCATAGACTAGTACTTCATCGCTTGCCGCACTACTGACATATAAATTGCCATCCGGACCAAAAATTATTTCGGATGGAGCATCTGGCCTTCCGTCTAGGTCTGTATCCACAAAGGGCCCCATTCCTAAAGAGTCCCCATTGGCATCGTAATGCAGGATTTGATCAGTTCCAAAGCTAGCAACATAAAGGCTATCGTCTGGAGCAAAAACATGAGCAGTTGGAGAATTTAAACCATCAAGACCTGGGGCTATAAAGTCTACCGAGTCCATCCCTAAGGGATCTCCTAAGGGATCTCCTAAGGGATGCTGATAAGCGATAACGCTATTTGAAGAAAAGGCACTAACATAGACATTGCCATCAGGACCAAAGCTAATGCCGTTAGGATTATCTAATCCAGGGCCACCAACATCATCCACAAATACATCAAAATAAACTCCATTAGCGGCATCAAAACGATAGACACGATCTAATCCTCCACCATTTGCCGTAACATACAAATATCCATCGGGACCAAAGGTTAAATCAATAGGGCTATTTATACCAGCAGCGCCTGAGGAAACCAAATCAAATAGATATTGAGTGGTTCCAAGGTCGCATTGTTCGGTTTCTGGTTCTAAAATCTTGTCACCGCAACCAGCGGCTTTGATATAAGGAATATAGCCGATTCCTATCAAAACTCCCATTAGGCTTACCATGGTCACAGATTTTAATCTCTTTAAAATTTGAGAAACTTTATCCTTCATCTTAGCCTCCTTATGCACTTAATTTAAGACTTTTTATTAGGGTTGGAGTGACTTAAACGCTTCAAGAAAAACATACCTAAACTAATTAATAAACATCCATAAGTTAAAAAAGTAAAGCTTCCTGAACTAGAATTCAAGGAACAACCACCACTTGCTTCACTACTCTGACTAGGTTCTGGATCTGAAGTTGGGTCCGTACCCTGATCTGGGGGAACCTCAACGTGACAAATACTATCACAGCCATCACCTTCGTCCAAGTTACCATCATCACAAGCTTCTCCAAGACTGTCATCTAGGATACCATCACCACAACTTGGCAAAGTACAATCAAGTCGACATTGAGCATTGGGCTGATTACTATTACCAGCCTCTAGAACATAGGTTGTGATTACCTCACTGGTGGATCGAGAATCCAAGACATACAAAAGTCCATTAAAAACCAAGGAATCCAAGGGCCGCACACCAAAGTCCAAGGTATTAACAAAACCCCCAGTTTCGCCGTCATAGCGTAATATGGCAC
The DNA here is from genome assembly GCA_020440745.1 of Deltaproteobacteria bacterium. Taxonomy (GTDB): domain Bacteria; phylum UBA10199; class UBA10199; order DSSB01; family DSSB01; genus JAGRNM01. Next base: position 2,210 of record JAGRNM010000170.1, on the reverse strand, counting down.
CCGTCGAAAGTCCTCCAACATACAAATCTCCATCAGGACCAAAATCAAGAGAAGTTGGTTGAGCTAGACCTCCTGTTCCTGACTTGACAAAGTGATCGATCAGCTCTCCTGTACTACCATCATAACGTAAGACTTCACCGCCAGAAAAAGTCGCAACGTACAAATTATTATCAGGACCAAATAAAAGTCTTCTTGGATTAACAAGATCCGTAGAAGCAAAGCCAGCCGTATCCATCCAATCGCCTGTTTGGCCATCATAACGTAAAATCTCGCTACTAAGAAAACTACTCACGTATAAATTGCCATCGGGACCAAAGCTTAAACCATAGGGACCATCAAGCCCATCCAAACCACCCGACGGTACAAAAGGGGCCACATCCGCAACTCCGTCACTATCATAGCGTAAAATTTCGTCCGTGCTATAGCTACTCACGTATAAATTGCCATCGGGACCAAAGGCAATCTCAGCTGGATTTTCCAACCCACCCTCATTAGTATCTACAAATACTCCAACAAAATCCCCTGTGGTGGGGTTATATTGTAGAACCCTTGATTCTATGGAGGTTGAATCATAGGTAGCAATATACAAATTACCATCCGGGCCCAAAGTCATCGACTTAGCACCCGATATACCTGCCCCCTCGGGGGATACAATAAGATCCTTTTGGAATCCCAGATACCCTCCATCACATTCTTCAGCACCTTCTATAAATCCATTCCCGCATTGCTGTGCCTTAACGGGAACAAAATAAGCTGTCCCTACTAAACTTCCCACCAAAAGCATTAAGCTACTTTGATGAACTAACTCTTTTAATCTCTTATGCATGTTAACTCCTTGGGGTTTAAGATCTTTATATTAAAATCTTTATTACTTTTTTGAAAAAAATTTGATGAACCCTAGCATGAGTAAATTAATTTATTTTGTATCTGCATTTGTATTAAAAACCGTTTTATCTCCTAGCAGTTTATAAAAACTTTTACTAGACTAAAAAGATAAGCTTTAATTTTTTTTTACAATCTTAAACTAAACTAAAAAACCTTTAAATTAAAAGCACATAGATCAAATCTGCTCTCTTAGACAAGAGACTAGATCCTTATCTACCCTGCAAGCTTTCAGCGATTCAAAAAACCAACCCCTTAGGCAAAGGCTCTCCTTTCAAGGGATTGAAATCCATTATTATCCATATCAGTTTTAAAAATTAATTATAGTTATAAACTATAATATAAATAACTATAATCAATTTGAACTATAATAGTTTAAAAGGCATGGTAATCTCCATTAGACAAAACCACCATTCCCACCCAACAAAAAAAGGAGACGATCATGTTAGAAAACAAAGAAGGACAGCAAGTACCCCAAGTGACTTTTAGGATCCGCGAGCATAACCAATGGATCAATCTTAAGTCTGACGAAATCTTTAAAAACAAAAAAGTAATCCTCTTTGCCTTGCCAGGAGCCTATACACCCACCTGCTCTTCTACCCATCTACCCAGATATAACGAACTAGCCCAGACTTTTAAAAATCACGGTGTGGATGAAATTGTTTGCCTATCGGTCAACGACACCTTTGTAATGAACGAATGGTCTAAAGACCAACATGCTGAAAATGTCCGACTCATCCCCGATGGTAATGGAGAGTTTAGCGAAAAAATGGGGATGCTAGTAGATAAATCCGATCTAGGTTTTGGCAAACGATCCTGGCGTTATTCTATGTATGTAGAAAACGGCCTCATCAAAAAAATGTTTATTGAGCCGGAAAAACCCGGAGATCCCTTTGAAGTCTCCGACGCGGATACCATGCTAGCTTACCTAGCCCCAGAGGCTAAAAAACCTGATCGCATTACCTTATTTACCAAGAAAGGCTGCCCCCATTGCACTAGAGCTAAGGATCTATTAGGAAAAAAAAGCTTAAGCTATGAGGAAATCCCTCTTAGCAACACAATTACCCTAAAAAGCTTAGCCGCTGTCTCAGGCCAAAGCTCCACTCCTCAAGTCTTTATTAATGGTCAAAGAATTGGAGGAGCCAATGAACTAGAAGCTTATCTAAAGAAGGCGGCTTAAACAGGAAAAACATCATGCAACACTACGATCTAGCCGTCATCGGAGGGGGCGGGGCTGGCCAAATGGCCATGCTCCGCTCCGTTTTAAATCACCTTAAGACTGTGGCTTTTTTGGGAGATGCCACAACCAACCGCAAAAGCCGCGCCAC
>JAGRNM010000016.1 GCA_020440745.1 Deltaproteobacteria bacterium | reverse complement strand
AGCAAAGGCATTAATACCTTAGTATTAATTTGGTATCATTAAAGAAGACTTCTGACAGACAAACAACTAAGAGTAAGCAATAAAATGGCAGGAATAGGTATCATTGTAAACCCTAAGGGTAGGCACTATAAGCAGGATCCTGGTAGGATTCAGCGTTTGAGTTTTATTGTAGGGGATAAGGGGAGTTATTCTCCCACCGAAGACTTGCATGACTTACGACGAGTTTTAGAGGAATTTAAAACCCGCGATATCGATATCTTAGGAATCGGTGGCGGTGATGGCACCAATCATGTGGTTTTGACCCATCTCATCGATATTTACGGAGAAAAAGAATTACCCCAACTTGCTTTTTTGCGTGGGGGTACGATGAATACTTTAGCTAATTCGGTGGGTATTAAAGGGGCACCAGAAAAAATCCTCAGCCGTCTCATTTATAAATACCATGAAGGTAAGAGCTTTAAGACCGATGAGCTCGACATTATGAAAATTAATGACGAGTATGGTTTTATCTTTGGTTGTGGGGGAATCTACAACTTTATGCAGGCTTATTATGCTGGTTCTTGGACCGCCTCACCTCCTAAGGCAGTTTATACCCTAGGTCGCTCTGTGGCTTCCGCCATGGTCAATGGTGCCTTTGCTCGCCAGCTTTTTGAGAGGATTGACGGGGAAATTACCGTTGATGGAGAAACCTGGCCCTATAAGAATTATTCAGCTATTGTCAGCAGTTCTATTCCGGTTTTGGGTTTGCATTTTCGTGTCTTTCATTATTCTGATCGTCCTGGGTGTTTTCATGCTATGGCTTTATCCATGCCCCCTCGCAATGTCTTGCCTGCTGGCCCTTCCTTATTTTTGGGCCGGGAACACAAAAAAGACGGTATTTTAGAAAAACCCGCGAAGGAAATGAGGGTAAGTATGGAAAAACCCATGGGTTTTACTATTGATGGAGATATGCTAAAGCCTCAAAAAGACTTTGTGATTAAAAATGGTCCTCGTTTAAAAATCTTAGTTCGTTAGTTTTTTTGGAAAGCGACTAAACTTTTTTAAGAAAAAGAGCGAAAATAAACTTTGTGTCCTGAACAAAAAGGCTTAAGAGACAGTCTAGAAATCTTAAGGAGAATTAAAATGTTACAAAAATATTTTAACTTTTTTTCCAAAATCTTAGGGGGAGTTTTTTTAAGTATGGTGGGACTTTCTCAAGTTTTTGCCCTTTCTGTGCGAGTGCCAGAAAATCTAGAAAACGCCGTCGCTGCCCTTGGGGTGGATGGAGTTTTTGTTTATTCTGACGGCACGGGTGAGATGGAAAGGGAAAATCGTCAGGGAATGCAGGTGATTAAATGTACCTTAAGAGGACAAGTCCTGACTGACAATAGTCGGGCCTCTGTGGGCGATAAGGAGTATGTTTATTATATGTTAGCCAACATTACAGGCTTACAGTGTCCTGCTAAAGTAAAGGGTATTATTGGTGTGCGTGGGGATAGTTCTTTGGGTTTGACTAGTCATTTAATAGGGGGAGAAATTTCTGTTGAAGAAGAAGGAGATCAGTCTTTTGCTATTTCTCCCATGCTTAAGGTAGACCATCCTCAATTAAAAGAAAAATTAGCCAAAGGTCGACCTAAGCTTTATCAACGATTAGAAGCTAGTCAGTTAGAAAAGAAAAACCGCATGCTTAAAGAAGATGTCATTTCGACGATTCAGGAGCTAAGAAAAAGTATTTACGAAAAACCAGAGAAGGCAACCCCTTAATTTTGTGTGATCATCAATAAATGAAGACTTCATTTTAGAGTTGAATTTATTGGAAAGACTTTTATGAAGAAAATTCCCCATTTTATTTTTTGTTTAGCTGTACTTAGTTTAACTTGGCACTCGACTTCTTTAATAGCTGGGTCGGCTAGACATTATACAGTGGATGGGGCTCCGGTCTTATGGGAAGACGGTTTTGTCACTTTTCGTATTGATCCTAACGATGGCATTGATTCTAGTCAAAATGGCAGTGGTGGTGGTTGCAGCTTGGAGACTCGTACGGAGACAGTAGAGGCTAAGGGTACTATTCTTTCAGACATTATTAGAGAGGCCTTTGCTAAGTGGGAAGAAGACACTTCTTTAAACATTGTTGAAGGACCTCCTTTAGAAGCCAATGTGACAGCTGCTAATATGGGTGGATTTTTGGTCAATGCTGGTGGGGAATATACAGCAGAAGACTGTTACACCATTGGTCCTGATGCCCCGGGATGTAAAAACCCTATCGTGATTGATGAGTTTGGAACCATCGTACAGTCTTTATTTGGTACTTGTGCAGACTACGCTCTGATTGGAGTTACTTCTTTAATGCCCTTAGTGGCTTCTGATGCGCAGGCCACGATCGCAAGTCCTGATATTAGAGCAGCCGAGACTATTATTAATACTTCTTGTTTTGGCCAGGTGCCTACTCCCAATTCAGCTTGTCAAGGCAGTTCCTTTGGCGCTTCTTGTCCAGCCGGGGGGGTTAATCTAGAACAACTGACCGGTGTCATCGTGCATGAGATTGGCCACTATCTAGGACTAGATCATTCTTTGGTTAATAAAGCAGATTTTCAAAATTGTTTTTCTTTTCCACCTAGTGAAGCTTGTGATGTAGATAATATTCCCACGATGATTCCTTTTTCTTTGGCAAGTATAGGTGCTGCGGTAAGTGAGCTGCATGCCGATGATAAGGCAACGATTCAACGTTATTATCCTCCTGATGGTTTTGCCGCTACGACTTGCACGATTCGAGGAACACTTCGTCGTCTAGCAGATAACCAGGCATGGCGTTGCGAGGAAGTGGTGGCTAGGGTTTCCAATGATCCTTTAAGCAGTATTGCTGCTATTAGTGGCTCTGATGGGGCTGTGCGTTTTACACAAGGAATTGAAGGAGAGAGTGGAACCGCGGGTACTAACCGAGAAAATTGCCAGTCAAATTGTGGTTTTTATTCCATTCAAGTGCCTGGAGACCAGATTTATACTCTACGTACTCAAGGCTTTGAAACAGATATTTTAGATGACAGCGTTGATTTTACAGCAGGTCCCTGTCGTCCTACTACTTCTAACGACGGTGCCTTGGATAATCCTGTGGCCGCTTCTGAGTTCTTTTGTCCTGCTGGTTCAACAGTGGTTAAGGACATTCTTACTAATTAAAACGATTAAGATTTTTTCTTTTTGAATTTTTAAGGCTTGGACAGAAGCGCCTTTAAAGCTTAGAATAAAAGCTCAAGGATTTTTAAAAGGGCCTTTTTATGATTTTTTGTCCTAGGGCATGGGTAGCCCTTTTCCTTTTTTATTTTTGGCTGATGACCCCTCTACAAGCAGGGGGGCCTTTGGAGTTGAGTATTGAAGGTGTGCCTATTTTGTGGGAGTCCCCTCAGGCTATCTCTTATTATACAGAGGCTTCTGGAGGCTTAAAAAGCAGCGAAGGCTTGGACAATACAGCCAGTCGTCAAATGATTAGCGATGCTGCCAACCTTTGGAATAACTTAAGCGGTCTTAATATCAGCCTTAGTGAGGGAGGAACCCTGCCTGGGGATGGGGATGTGGATAGTAGTGACTATACGGACGTCTTTTATGTCAGTGGTCTTTCTTCAGACCACTTGGTGACTGATTGTTATCCTGAGTTTTTTACTACAGTAGACACTTGTCGCTTACCGGTCGTTTTTGATGAAGATGGAGAAATCACCGACGATCTTTTAGGTTCTTGTGCCAAATATAGCGTTTTGGGTTTTGCAGGAATCACTCATCTTAATACAGACGCCAATCCAGAGCGGACAACGGTTCGTCATGGACAGGCGCTTTTTAATGGGACTTGTGTGATTTCAGGAGAGACTAAAACCGGCTGTCCTGGTGCTTGTGGCGGTGTGATCTATAGCCAGGATGAGGCCGAGTCGACGATCGCCCATGAAATGGGACATTTTCTTGGTTTGGACCATGCGATGGTAATTTCGGAAACGGGCTTTACCAATTGTCTTAACGATAGCATGCATCCTGATTGTCAGGGTTTGCCTTTAATGTTCCCTGCTTTAGTACCTGGACAGCCAACAGGGGTTTTACACCGTGATGATGAGGTCTCGGCTTTAAAGCTATACGGGGACCTTAGTGATACCTGTACGGTCAGCGGCACGGTTTTTTCTCAGGATGGGGTGACTCCTTTTCGTGGAGCCTCAGTGGTAGCAAGAAGAGTAGGTAGTGAGCTTACGGACGCTATTGAGGCCATTAGCGGAACCTATGTGAGTCGGACGACTTTTGACGATTCCTCTCAAGGAGGCTGCACCAGCGAGGGAACCTTATGTGGTGATTGGAGTATTTCTGGTTTAATCGATGGTGAGACCTACGAAATTTGTGTCCAGCCTCTTAATAATGCCTTTACGGGTGGGTCTAGTGTTGGGCCTGTGGATCCTCCACCCACCGGTTTTGAAGAAGTGTGTTCTACTACCCTAGTGACCTGTGATTGTAGTAGTGGTTGTGCTGAAACCACAGATATTCAAGTGACGGTGGCAGCTCAGGGATCGGTCACGGATCCTAATTCGGGAGGTGATAACACTTCTGACGGTGGCGATAACAGCAGCCAAGGCGGTGAGGCCACCACGGCTGCTGGAGGTTGCAGTCTTAGGAGATAAGTAATCCTCTTGATTTTCCTGCCTTCTCTTCTTAAAGGGTCTACCTCAACTAAGGACCCTAAGATGTTTAATATTCCTTTTTTTTTAAGTTTGTTTTTTTATCAATTAAGTATTGGCGTGGTGATGGTATTGGGTTTGATGCCTCTTAAGGAGGTAGATCGTGAATTTTATCGTATTTCTAGTGGCTTAAGCGTTTTACTGACTTCTTTAGCCTTGGGTTTAGAATTCTTATATCATTTTAGTCTTCCGGAGAGCTTTGGGGTATTAGCTCAGGACTATGCTTTTTTTAGGCAGCTTAGTCTGGCTTTTTTAATTGCCTATAATTTGATGGTTTTTGTTCTTTATATTCGGATGCGTTTAAACCGTTTAGCTTATGCTAAGCTTTGGGTGCGTTTGTCGGCTTTATTAGGAGCTTTTTCTTTAATCTTTTTAGGTCTCACTTATCGTAGTCAGACTTTAATGGGGGGCATGAAGGGACTTTTTCTTTCTTTAGATTTTATCAGTGCGGCACTTTTTTTAGGTGTTTTTATGTTGGCCATGGTTTTTGGCCATTGGTATTTGGTAAAATCCATGCCAAAAAAACTTTTAAAACGCATGGCAGAGATTGTGATTGTTTTTTTAATTCTACGCCTAATCGTCGTGGCTTTGGGTTTTTGGTTGCACTATGCCCATGGTGTGGCTTCTGATTATGACTTTAATAAACTTTTTTATTTTTTTGAAGGCCATGGTCTTTTCTTTTGGCAAAGGGTCTTAGTGGGTTTGGTGGTGCCAGCGGGACTTTCTTATATGATCTGGCATACAGCGAAGCTAGGAGCTAACCAGTCTGCGACAGGTTTGCTTTATGTGGGTGTGGTCTTTGTAATTATTGGTGAAATGTTAGGGCAGTATCTCTTTTTAATTACGGGGATTCCTATTTAAGTAAGAGTTTTAATAAATGATTAAAGGATGATTTTTGGATGAGTTTTAGGTCTGGTTATATAGCTTTGTTGGGTGTTCCCAATGTGGGTAAGTCCACACTGCTCAATCAAATGTTAGGAGAAAAACTCTCGATTGTTAGTCCCAAAGCTCAAACTACCCGTCATAAAATTTTAGGGATTCTCCATCGTCCACAAGCTCAATTGCTTTTTTTAGACACGCCTGGTTTGCATCTTTCAAAAAAATTAATAAATAAAAAAATGTTAGAAGCTGCCCTAAGCACTTTACATGATGCTGATATTATTCTTCATTTAATCATGCCCCAGGGGGAGTTTAAGCCTTTAGATCAGAGACTTTTTGAGGAAGCTAAAAAACTTGCTAAACCCCATTGGGTTTTAATTAATCAGGTAGATCAAGTAGCTAAAGAAAAACTCTTGCCCCGTATGGAGCAAGTGCAAAAGCTTTGGAGTCCAGATTATATTTTGCCATTAAGCGCTAAGACCGGTGAAGGCGTTGAGGACCTTTTAAAGCTTTTAGTAAAGTCCTTGCCGGAGGGTCCTGCTTATTTTTCTTCAGAAGACTTAACAGACAGAAATCTACGTTTTTTGATGGCCGAACGTATTCGTGAACAACTTTTTAGACAATTACATCAAGAATTACCTTATGGAAGCACTGTGGAGATTGAGGCTTTTGAAGAAAAAGAAAAGCTCATTAGTATCCAGGCAAAAATTATTCTAACCCGTGAAAGCCATAAAGGTATGGTCTTGGGAAAAAAGGGAGCCAAGTTAAAGAGTATTGGACAAAAAGCTAGGGAAGAGATGGAGGCTTTTTTAGGAAAAAAAGTTTATCTTCAAATCTTTGTCAAAGTCATGACCGGTTGGGAGAAAAACGAGGCCCAGCTTAAAAACTTTGGTATCGTGGAGTAGTTTTTTTAGTCCATAAGAAAGACAAAGTTCCATGAAGCACTCTCAAAAACAAGCAGCTCAAAAACTTACGCCTATGATGCGGCAGTATTTGGAGATTAAGGCTTCCCATCAGGATGCTATTTTGTTTTTTCGTTTAGGTGATTTTTATGAGATGTTTTTTGAGGACGCCACCTTGGCCAGTGAGCTTTTAGGTATTGCATTGACCAGTCGTGATAAGGATAAAGAAGAGCCTATTCCTTTCTGTGGAGTGCCGTATCATGCAGCCCAAGCTTATATTCGTAAGCTGACTAGTCTAGGGCATAAGGTGGCGATCTGTGAACAAGTAGAAGATCCCAGTGCGTCTAAAGGAATCGTCAAAAGAGAAGTCGTGCGTATTATCACTCCTGGATTAACAACAGATGAAGAGGGCTTAAGTCCTCAAGAGGCCAACTATTTAGCTGCCCTAACTTGGGAAAAAGACCAAGGATACTTAATCTTTTTAGACCTTTCTACCGGAGAGATGTTTTTAAGTCAGGCTCAAGAGTCTATCGACTTAATCCATGAAGTGCTCAAACATCCTGTTAAAGAACTTCTGGTAGAGTCTAAGAGTCTTCAGCAATTTGCTTGGCAAGACTTGTCTAAACAAAAGGAAGGGCTTTTAGTAGAAAGCTTGCCTGAAACTTCTTCTCTTCACTGGGAAGCTTTTTCGCAAAGCTTAAAAGACAAAATAGAATCTTTGCCTTCGCTTGCTTTGCAAAATACACTGATAAAACTTTTGCACTATGTTTACCAAACCCAGAAGTGTGATTTAAAACACCTAGGTCCTTTGCAGACTTTAGCGCAAAGCGCTTTACTTAAAATGGATGTGAGGACTTTTAGGCACTTAGAGCTTACCCAAAACGCTGCTGATAAAGGACGAAGAGGTACTTTATTTTGGGTTTTGGATCAAACGGTTACAGCTATGGGAGCCAGAAATTTAGCCCGTTGGATTCATTATCCATCAGCAAATCTTAAGAAGATTGAAGAGAGGTTAGATGCCGTAGCCGAATTAGTAGAAGACTTAGAAAAATTATTACACCTACAAGAAAGCTTAAAGCCGATTCGAGATTTAGAGCGCATGCTAGGCAAGCTAGCTTTAAGAAACGCCAATGCCCGCGATTTAAAAGAATTAGGTCTTAGTCTAAAACAGGCTCATCTTTTAGTTCTTGAAATGAGTCGGCGACTTAAGGCTCCTTTATTTCAAAAATATCTAAAGGCCTATCCCCAATTTGCCGACTTGGCAGAAAACTTGGTGATTAGTCTTTTAGAAGACTTGCCTCTGAGCATAAGAGAGGGCGGCATGATTGCCTCCGGGCTTAGTCCTGAGTTAGATGAGTTAAGAGAAATTAGAGATCATGGCCAACAGGTTATTGCCAAAATGGAGTCAGAAGAAAGACAAAGAACCAAAATTAATAATCTCAAAATTCGTTATAATAAAGTTTTTGGTTATTTTATTGAAGTCAGTCGCTCTCACCAATCTAAAGTACCTCCAGATTACGAGCGTAAACAGACCTTAGCCAATGCCGAGCGCTATATTACACCTGCTCTTAAAGACTATGAAAGCAAGGTTTTAAGTGCTCAAGAGCGTATTAAATCTTTAGAGTATGAACTGTTAGTAGAGTTAAGAGAAAAAGCAGCGGCTCATTTAGGTGAGCTCCGTCAGGCAGCAAGAATTTTGGCTTCTTTGGATGTTTTGGGAGCCTTAGCTAAGGTCGCTAGAGAAAATCACTATGTCCGTCCAAGCCTGACGGAAGAAAAAGTTTTAAATTTAATAGATAGTCGTCATCCGGTTTTAGAAAAACTTCATCAGGAAGAAAAATTTATTCCCAATGATTTGGAAATGGATGAGGAGAAAAGGCTTTTTCTAATTACTGGCCCTAATATGGCGGGCAAATCTACCTTAATGCGCCAAGCGGCTTTGGCGATTTTGATGGCTCAGATGGGTAGCTTTGTGCCTGCTGGTAAGGCTGTCATTGGTTTAACCGATCAAATCTTTACCCGCATTGGTGCTAGTGATGACCTAAGCCAGGGTCAATCTACTTTTATGGTAGAAATGTTAGAGACTGCTCATATTCTTAAAAACGCCACTGATAGAAGTTTTATTGTCTTAGACGAGATAGGACGTGGGACTTCTACCTATGATGGAATGTCCCTTGCCTGGGCGATTACAGAAAGCGTTGCTAGCCAAATTAAAGCCCGGGCCCTTTGCGCTACCCATTATCATGAACTCACGGCTTTGGCAGACCAATTAGAAGGAGTCCTTAACTATCAAGTCTCGGTTAAGGAGTGGAATGGCAAAATTTTATTTTTAAGAAAACTGGTTCCCGGTGGGGCCAGCCGTAGTTATGGTATTGAAGTCGCCAGACTTGCCGGTTTGCCAGAGTCTTTGCTCGAAAGGGCTAAGCATGTTTTAAAAGAATTAGAAAAAAGCGAAGATCATGCCTTTAAAAAATTAGAACAAGAGCCCAAACCCCAATTAGGTCTCTTTGAAGTCCAAGGTCCTAGTGAATTAGAAAAAGCACTTTCTGCTCTAGAGCCAGATCAATTAAGTCCTAAACAAGCTTTAGAGCTTTTATATCTTTGGAAACAAAAATGGGCTTGATTTTTGTTTTGTCTCGCAGTCTTGTCTCTTAGGAGTTTTCATGAAAAGTTTATTAAATATCCCTGCTTACTTAGAAGAAGAATGGCTCGACTTAAAATTAGAAGAACCTTTGTCATCTTCAGTTAAGTCCTATGTTGAGCAGTGTCGTCATAGAGTTTTAGCCACTTACGAAAAAGGATTAAAACCTCATCAACAGGTGAAGTTTTTAAGTCTTTTGATGGACCAATTAATGTTAGCCTTATTTGATAGGGCTACTCAGCATGCTAAGGCAGTCCCTTTTGCACTCTTTGCCCAAGGCGGATATGGTCGAGAAGAGCTTAATCTTTATTCTGATTTAGATCTTTTATTTTTAGCTCCCCATGGTGACTTAAAGCCTTATAAAAATTTAATTGATTCTATGCTTTATCCTCTTTGGGACGCTAAAGTGCCAGTGGGTTATTCTTTGCGTTCTTTAAAAGACTGTGCCTCCGTGATGGAGGAAGATGTTCGGGCAAAATCTAGTCTTTTGGACGCTCGTTTTTTAGCGGGAGATACTTCTTTAAATAAGGCTTTTGAGACTTTTTTAAGAAGTAGTTTCTCTTCAGATCGCTCCTTAAAAGCTTTTATTAAAGAAAAAGAAGGAGAGAACACTGCTAGACTTAAAAAATTTGGAGCTTCGGTCTATATGACCGAACCTAATCTTAAAGAAAGTGAGGGAGGTTTAAGGGATTGGCATACTTTACAAGTTTATCTCCGGGCTAAAACGGGTTTAAGTACTTTGCAAGATTGGGTACGTCTGGGAGAGTTAAGTGATGAGGAAGCCGATCAAATTGAAAGAGCTGTCAATTTTTTATGGGACTTAAGAAATCGTCTCCATGCTTTAGAAAATAAAGCTCAAGACCAGCTTAATTTTGAAAACCAAAAAAAAATGGCTTCAGCTATGGGATTTGAAGCGGATGAGCTTTCTTTAGGGGTGGAAAAATTTATGCGTGTTTACTATGGGCACGCTGCTAATTTATTACGTTTAAGAAGAGAAGTCGTCCGTCGTCTCCAAAGTCCTCCTAGAACTTTTTGGAAGCGTTTAAAAAACCGTTTTAGAAAGTCCTTAAGCAAAAATCTAGTTAACGAAAGTGGTAAGCTTAGTCCTAAGCGTTATCGAGACCTTAAGGATGATCCTTTGGAAGCTTTAAGAGCTTTTTGGATAGCGCAAAAAAAGTCTTTAAGTCTTCATGAAGATCTCAAGGCTTGGATTCATCAGCACTTGGATATTTTTGATCAGAAGTTTTGTGAGTCAGAAGAAACCAAAGAAATTTTAAGAAATATTTTTTCCCACGCTCCAGGGGCTGGAGATAGCCTTTGGCATTTGCATGATTGTCGTCTTTTGGGAGCTTTATTTCCTGAGTTTGCAAGTATGCTTCATCAAACTCAGCATGATGCCTATCACGTTTATACAGCAGACACTCATCTGATTAAGGCGGTACAAGAGGTAAGTCTTTTGGCTAAAGGAGATTACGAAAAAGCCTTTCCTGCTTTTTGGAAAGCTTTCCAAGAATTAAAATTTCCAACGCTTTTAGTTTTAGGAACCCTTTGTCACGATATTGGTAAAGGTAGGGGGGGAGATCATTCAGAAAAAGGTGCTAAGATTGCTAGAGATCTCATGAGTCGCTTACTTTATTCAGAAGAAGAAATTCAAACCGTAGAATTTTTGGTCCTTTCCCACTTGACTATGAGCCACTTAAGTCAACGGCGTGACTTAGAAGACCCTAACTTAGTTAGACAATTTGCTAATACAGTAGGTTCTTTAGAGAGGCTTAATTTACTTTTTATCCTTACCTGGGCTGACATCCGCGCTGTAGGACCGGAGGTCTGGACGCCATGGAAGGGAGCCTTATTAGAAGAGCTCTATCATAAAACCAGGACTATGTTGCTAAAAGGAGGCTTAGAGCCTGATCGAGCGCTTAAGATTAAAGAAAAACGTCTAGAAGAAATCTTTGCTAGTTGCCCTAAGCGTATGGATAAAGAGGCTTTGACCAATTTTTTAGAAACAATGCCTCCTCGGTATTTTTTGGCCAACGCGGCGGAAGAAATCCTGCAGCATTTTGAATGGATCTCTAAAAATAAAGATTCGGACTTTATCTTAGAACAAAGTTCTGATGCCGTGGGAGATTATCATGAGGTCATGCTTTATACTCTACATAGTCCCAGGCTCTTGGAACGTAGCTTTGGCGTCTTTGCCGCCAGTCAGCTTAATATTTTGGCGGTGGAGCAGTATTGTACCAGTCGGGGAGAGGCCTTGGTTTTGGTGAGATTAACGGCCTCTGGTGGAGGAAGGCTTTTAGAAAACTCTAGGTTTAATCGGCTTAAAAGGGATTTAAAAAATATTTTACAAGGTCAAGAAGACTTAGAAAAATATTATCAGGCTCGTAAACCTCGTTATGGGATTCGTCAAAAACCTTCTAAACCTCCAAGGGTAGAGTTTGATAATGATGTGAGTCCTTATTATACGGTCATTGATATCTATGCAGACGATCGTTTAGGATTGCTTTATGAGCTTAATCGACTTTTGAGACAGCAGGGGCTTTTTGTAGAGCTTAGTAAAATTTCTACCAAGGTAGATCAGGTCTCCGATACTTTTTATGTTAAAGATATCTTTGGTCATAAAATCAAAGATAAAAATAAAATAAAAAAGCTTAAAGAAAATTTAATGAAGCTTTTAGAAGATGGAGAAAAAAATTAAATTTTAGATAGTCATTTTAAATAGGGATATTGACTCATGCAGTGGTTAGTACTTTTAGCGCTATTTTTTGTTTTTTTAATAGTATTCATGGTTATCTTGCGTCTTAGGGAAAAGGACTATCTAAAAAAGAAAACCAAAGAGGCCATGAGTCAAGAGATGAAGTTTGAAATCGATCGAGAAAAGACCGAGTGGCAAAAACGACACCATCGTTTTGAAAATTTTTTAGACCAAGAAATTAAAAGAGAAAAACCCTCAGCAGAATCCTCCCCTGATTCTAAGAAAGACTTTATTTAGGTCTTTAAAGCTTCTTTAGAAGTTTTCATCAATGGAGATGGACTTATTAATAATAGAGTCAAAGTCCGTACTGTAGGCTAGTTCATGCATGGCATTAGCTAAAGAGTCATCTCGCATTTGTTCGTCTACTGCTCGGTTAAGGCGAGTTTCGTCTTTAAGACTCTTTTTGAGCTGCAAGCTGGCACGATCCGGGTCCTTGCGAAGTACCGACTGAATATAACGCTCAATCCCCTTGGCCGCCTTTTTTTTCTTTTCTGTACGTATTTTCTTCCAATTTTTTAGATAATGGAGACGACAGAATCCAGCGGTTGTTTGTTGATTGGCACAATCCTCTTCTTTACAGAGCTTTATCTTCCGGGTCATAGAGTTAGAATCCTTATCATTTTATTGAGCTAATTAGCAAGCGCCCAAGTGAGTTTGGGTATTGGGTATATAAAATTTCGTGGACTTTTCGGTAGCTTAAGTCTACTCCCTAAAGAAAAAGGAGGGTCTTTTTGGCCTTAATTGTCAAAAAATTTGGCGGGACTTCGGTAGGAGACTTAAAGAAAATTGAAAAAGTCGCCCTTAAGGGCCTGGATGCCCAAAAAGAGGGTCATCAAATTGTGATCGTTGTCAGTGCTATGGCGGGAGAAACCAACCGTTTGGTGGAAATGGCCGCAGCTTTTCAGGATTTTCCCGGAGGGCGGGAGTACGATGTGTTAGTCTCTACTGGCGAGCAGGTGACGATTAGCCTTTTGGCCATGGCTATTCAGAAGTTAGGGGGCAAAAGTATTAGCTTTTTAGGCCATCAGGTAAAAATTCTTACGGATAAGGCCCATTCCAAGGCCAGAATCAGAGAAATTGAGGCGGAAAGGATCCACCAAGCCCTTCAGGCAGGCCAAATTGTGGTAGTGGCTGGTTTTCAGGGGGTGACAGAGGAGGGGCAAGTGACCACCTTAGGTCGTGGAGGTTCGGATACTTCGGCAGTGGCCTTGGCCGCGGCTTTAAAGGCGGATTTATGCGAGATCTATACGGATGTGGATGGGGTCTATACCACCGATCCTAGGGTGGTGCCTCAAGCCAAAAGAATAGATAGGATTAGTTTTGAGGAAATGTTGGAGATGAGTTCTATGGGGGCTAAGGTTTTACAAATTCGATCGGTAGAAATGGCTGCCAAATTTGGTGTGCCTTTAGTGGTGCGTTCAAGTTTTGAAGAAGGCCCCGGCACCTGGGTCCTCAAGGAGGAAGCTAGTATGGAAAGTCAAACCGTGACCGGCATTAGTTTTGATAAAAATGAGGCCAAGCTAGCGGTAAGGGAAGTCCCTGATGTACCCGGAATTGCCTCAAAGGTTTTTGTGCCTGTGAGT
This sequence comes from Deltaproteobacteria bacterium, assembly GCA_020440745.1. GTDB lineage: Bacteria > UBA10199 > UBA10199 > DSSB01 > DSSB01 > JAGRNM01. The sequence continues at coordinate 304 of JAGRNM010000016.1, read as the reverse complement.
CAAGCAGGTATTAATGTGGATATGATTATTCAAAATATTAGTTCTTCAGGAAAGACAGACATGACTTTTACGGTGCCTAAGTCGGATTTAAAGCAGGCTCAGGCTATTGTTGAAAAAGTGGCCAAGGAGATTGGAGCCAAACAAGTAGAGGCCAGTGAGGATGTGGCTAAGGTTTCTGTCATTGGTTTAGGGATGCGTTCTCACGCTGGGATTGCAGCTAAGATGTTTGAGACTTTGGCCAAGGAAAATATTAATGTGCAGATGATCTCCACAAGCGAGATTAAGATCTCTATTGTAATTGAAG
>JAGRNM010000169.1 GCA_020440745.1 Deltaproteobacteria bacterium | reverse complement strand
ATCAGCCCCCCAATCCACACCAAATAAGTACCTCTCCGGAGGGCGCTTAACCTTAAATTTCATTTAATCTAAAAATAGTGACAAAGCTATGAGCAAAAAAAGCGTCGAAAAACTAGAAAATGTTGTCATCCGTTTTGCTGGAGACTCCGGTGACGGTATGCAATTGACGGGAAGCCAATTTACTAACACTAGTGCAGTCTTGGGCAACGATATCAGCACACTGCCTGATTTTCCTGCTGAAATCCGCGCCCCAGCCGGAAGCCTACCGGGAGTCAGTGCCTTTCAACTTAATTTTTCTAGCTCGGATATTCGTACTCCTGGCGATGCACCAGACGTTCTGGTGGCCATGAATCCAGCAGCGCTTAAAGTTAATTTAAAGGACCTGCCCAAAGGCGGTATTATTATTGTTAACGAAGACGCCTTTATTGATCGCAATCTAGAAAGAGCTGGCTACGACCACAATCCTCTGGAGTCAGACGACCTACAAGAATACCGCGTCTTTAAAGTACCTATCAGCACTCTTAACCAAAACGCCTTGGAAGAAATCGACCTGCCTGGCAAGTCAAAGGATCGCTCTAAAAACTTCTTTGCCCTAGGCATGATGTATTGGATGTACGACCGTTCCTTAGAAGTCACTTTACATTGGATTAAGAAAAAATTTGGTAAAAATCCAAAAGTAGTCGAAGCCAACATCAAAGCCTTAAAGGCCGGCTTTCATTATGCAGAAACTGCAGAAGTGATTTCTACCCATTATAAAGTCGAACCCAGCAAACTAGAAAAAGGCACCTACCGCAACATCATGGGTAACCAAGCCACCGCCCTAGGTTTTGTCGCTGCCAGCCACCAAGCTAAAACCCCTTTGGTTTATTGCAGCTACCCCATTACACCGGCTTCCGATGTTTTGCATGAATTAAGCCGACACAAAAACTTTGGTGTACGCACTATTCAGTGCGAGGACGAAATCGCGGCTATGGGAGCCACCATTGGTGCTGCTTTTGGCGGTAGTCTGGCCCTAACAGGGACCAGTGGTCCAGGTTTGGCCCTTAAAAGCGAGGCCCTTAACCTGGCCTTGATGGTAGAATTGCCTCTGGTAGTATTAAACGTCCAAAGAGGAGGCCCCTCCACTGGACTGCCTACTAAGACAGAACAATCGGACCTCCTTCAGACGCTCTATGGTCGTAACGGTGATAGTCCCTTACCTGTTCTAGCACCCGCAACGCCCTCCGAATGCTTTCAAATGTCCTTTGAGGCCATTCGTCTTGCCGTAAAATACAGAACCCCTATTCTCTACCTTTCCGATGGCTATTTAGCTAATGGTAGCGAGCCCTGGCGTATCCCTGATTTAAAAGACTTGCCCGAAATTAAAATTGAATACGCTAAGGCACCTACTGGTGGAAAAGCCTTTTTACCCTACGAACGTAATCCAGAAACCTTAGCTAGACCCTGGGCTATTCCTGGCACTCCAGGGCTTGAGCATCGCGTGGGTGGTTTAGAAAAAGCCGATAAAACAGGCAATGTCAGTTATGATCCTATGAACCACCAAACCATGACTAATTTAAGAGCAGAAAAAGTCGCTAGGATGGTTCAGGATATCCCTGATATCCAAGTCAATGGAGACCCAAGCGGTCAGGTCTTAGTAGTAGGCTGGGGATCCACTTACGGAGCGATCACCAGTGCGGTAGATCGCCTAAGAGCCCTGGGTCAGTCTGTAAGCTCGATCCACCTAAGACACCTTAACCCTTTTCCTAAAAACTTAGGCGAAATTTTAAAAAACTTTGATCAAGTATTAATACCAGAAATGAATATGGGCCAACTAAGCTTAATTCTAAGAGCAAAATACTTGATTGATGCTAAACCCCTAAACAAAGTGCAAGGACAGCCCTTTAAGATCCAAGAAATTATTGAAGCTATCCAAAGCCTTTTATCAAAGTCCCAAGAGGTCAAACATGCCAGCTGAAGTAGCCGAAAACACCGAAAAAAAACTCACCCGTAAAGACTTTATCAGTGACCAAGATGTCCGTTGGTGTCCAGGCTGTGGCGATTATGCCATCCTAGCCACCTTGCAAAACGTCTTACCTAAGTTAGGTATTCCTAAAGAAAAATATACTTTTATCTCGGGCATTGGTTGTTCTTCCCGTTTTCCTTACTATATGGAGACCTTTGGTTTTCATAGTATCCATGGCCGCGCCCCTACCTTAGCTACAGGGCTCAAGTCTTACCGACCGGACTTAAGTGTTTGGGTCATTACTGGTGATGGTGATGGTTTAAGTATTGGAGGCAATCATCTATTGCATGTCTTAAGACGCAATGTGGACGTTAAGATTTTATTGTTTAATAACCGTATCTACGGGCTTACCAAAGGTCAATACAGTCCCACTAGCGAATACGGTAAAAAGACCAAATCAAGCCCTTTTGGTTCGATTGACCATCCTCTCAATCCCATCAAAATTGCCTTAGGCGCCGAAGCCAGCTTTGTAGCTAGGACCGTCGACACAGACGTCAAGCACATGATGGAAGTTTTTCAAGCCGCCGGCGAACATAAAGGAACAGCCTTTGTAGAAATCCTGCAAAACTGTGTTATTTTTAATGACGGAGCCTTTCACGCTATTAACGATAAAAACACTAAAGACGAAGCCAGCCTCAAATTAGAAGAAGGCCAACCACTCATCTTTGGTAAAGAACGCAACAAAGGAATCCGTCTTAAGAATTTTGAACCCGAAGTAGTAGAATTTGACCCAGAAAAAATCCCAGAAGACTTAATTATTCATAACCCCCATCAAGACAATCCTGTCTACGCACAATTGTTAGCCCGCATGGAGGCTCCCCTTCAGCCCGTACCTTTGGGGATTTTTCGCGAAGTTCAAAGACCTACTTACGACGATCTTTTAAACGAACAAATAGAAACGGCCATCCAAACACAAGGACCGGGCAATTTGGAAAAGCTATTACACAGTGGCGATACGTGGACCGTTTAAGTTTGTTGTGGGTTTTAGTTTTCGTGATGGGTTAACAAGCTCACCTCGAAAAAACTAAAAACTCAGGACAAAACACCAATCATGATTTGCCCTTTTTGCGGAGAAGAAAATATCCAAGGTCAAGAAAATTGCATTCAATGCGGTGAAGATCTCACTGCCTTTGAGGCTAGAGGTAAAAGGGACAAGTTAGAAAGAAGCCTAGTTAAAGATGCTCTCCTACCCGTAGCTCAATGTGAGGTCTTAGCAGTCAGCCCTAATAGCTCAATTGAAAGTGTGGCTAAGGATCTTAATGCCTTTAACCGCTCTTGTTTAGTGGTAGAAGGCAAAGAACTCAAAGGCATTGTAACAGTAAGGGATATTTTTAAAAAAGCTATGTTTAAGGACTTAGACTTAAGCAAAACCCCCGTCAGTCAGATCATGACCCCTAATCCTGAAACTTTAGGCCCAAAAGATAGTTTAGCCATGGCCTTAAATAAGATGTCCTTAGGTGGTTACCGCCACATCCCTATTATCTTAGGTCCTGGACGATTCAGCGTTATTAGCGTACGTGATATCTTAGCTTATTTGGTCGATCAACTACCTGAAGATTAACCCCTTTAGCACTTATAAAAATGAAAAATTCATCGCCAAAGAAAAAGCTTTTATTAAAGCTTAGCCTCTACATGGCTCTATTTATCCTTTGTGCCTCTTTATTTTATCTGCGTTACTTTTTGTGGATAGATTGTTTTAATGAATTGGGTCGTTGCTACAATCCTGATGGATCAGGGCAAGTCTATACAAGTAGCGCTCAAATTTGGGCCTTACCCGCTTTATTATTTTTAGGGGCTTTTTTAAAAAAATTATACGATCTTAAAAAGAGTTAAACCTCTCCAAAACCTATTAAAAAAATCAAT
>JAGRNM010000168.1 GCA_020440745.1 Deltaproteobacteria bacterium | reverse complement strand
GTTGCGATACTAAGGGAGAGTCACTTTACTGCAACCAAGATTGTAGTATTACCGTCTGTGGTGATGGGATCATTAACGTCAGCGCTGGAGAAGAATGCGACGACGCTGGTGTGTCAGAAACCTGCACTATTGAATGCACCTTAAGCTCTTGCGGTGATGGTATCACTAATACCACTACTGGAGAACAATGCGATGATGGACAAGAAAGCGCTCTTTGCAATGGCAATTGTACTTTTGCTGTATGCGGTGACGGTATTACCAATACCAGCGCTGGAGAAGAATGTGACGATGGACAAGAAACCGCCTTTTGTAATGACGATTGCACCTTAAACTCTTGTGGTGATGAAATTATTAATATCAACGCTGGAGAAGAATGTGACGATGGACAAGAAACCGCCTCTTGCAATAGTAATTGCACCATCGCGGTGTGTGGCGATGGTATCATTAATACTCATGCTGGAGAAACTTGTGACGGTCACTTTGGCTGCAACGATTGTAATTTTAGCGAAACCAATTGCTGCGAGGTTCGCATAACACCTACCTGTGATATCCCTGAAGTAACAGCTTGTGTCTGCGCCTTTGATGACTTTTGTTGCACTAATGAATGGGACAATCTTTGTATTGAGGAATCCGTTGATCAATGCCAATTAGCCTGCCCCGCCTTGCCACCCATTCCAGGTTAAGTCTAAAAATCAATCTCAAAGCCTTAAGACTAAAAAACTAACTTAATTATTTTTTTGTAAGCGAAGCCCCAATTCTAATAACTGGGTTGCTGATACCTCAGAAGGTGTCTCAGAAAGAGGACAAGTAGCTTTTTGGGTTTTAGGAAAAGCAATGACATCGCGAATAGAGCTGGCTCCGCTCATAATCATCACTAAGCGATCCAAACCAAAGGCAAGCCCACCATGGGGAGGCGGACCAAATTGTAAGGCTTCTAAAAGAAAACCAAATTTTTCCTTGGCTTCTTGTTGATTAATATTAAGCAGTTTTAAAACTCGTTGTTGTAGCTCTGCTTGATGAATACGAATCGACCCACCACCAATTTCATGACCATTTAAGACCAAGTCATAGGCCTGGGTTTTGACTTGCTCTGGCTCGCTCTCCAGCCTCTCTAGATCGGATAACTTAGGCGCGGTAAAAGGATGATGCACGCTAAAGAGCCTTTTTTCTTTTTCATCGTATTCAAACATGGGAAAATCAGTAACCCATACAAAGGCAAGTTGTTTTTCGTTAATCAAATTTAACTGCGCACCTAAATGTTCTCGCAAATTACCTAAGGCATCGTTGACAATTTTTTTAGAATCCGCACCAAAGAAAACAATGTCTCCCTCTTGGAGGTTTAATTCTTTTTGCAAAGCAGTTTTTTCAGTTTCAGAAAAAAACTTAACAATAGGCGATTGCCATTCGCCACCTTGCACTTTAATATAAGCTAAACCTTTGGCACCATAAATGCTGACAAATTTGGTAAAATCGTCAATCTCTTTACGAGAAAACTTAGCACCCCCAGGTACTTTTAAAGCTTTAATCATGCCTTTTTTTTCTAAAGCAGCGGCAAAGACTTTAAAGCTAGATTTTTCAAAAACCGAAGAAAGATCCTGAAGCTCCAGACCAAAACGCAAGTCCGGCGCATCCAAGCCATAGCGATCCATGGCTTCGTCATAAGTCAGGACCGGAAAGGGAGTCTTAAGCTCAAGCCCCAAGGCCTCTTTCCATAGGGCTTGGATCAAACCTTCCATACAATCCATGATCGCTTGTTCGGTCACAAAACTCATCTCTAAATCAATTTGGGTAAATTCCGGCTGCCGATCCGCCCTTAAGTCTTCGTCCCTAAAGCAGCGAGCAATCTGAAAATAACGCTCTATTCCACTCACCATCAGAAGTTGTTTAAAAAGCTGTGGCGACTGAGGCAGAGCAAAAAAATGCCCAGGATGCACCCGGGAAGGCACCAAGTAATCGCGAGCCCCCTCAGGCGTGGACTTATTAAGAATCGGAGTTTCGATCTCCAAAAATCCCTGGCTACTTAAATAATGACGAGCTGCCTGCATGACGCGGTGGCGGAGTTTAAAATTATTTAAAAGACTAGGCCGGCGCAAATCCAAATAACGGTATTGCAATCGCAATTCTTCACTTACTTTTAAATCTTCTTCTAATTCAAAAGGTGGGGTTTTGGAACGGGAGAAGACTTCAAAATCCTCCACATACACTTCAATTTGACCTGTGAGTAGATTAGTATTGGCCATTCCCTCTGGACGAGCCACAACCTTGCCCCTCACACCCATACAATATTCACTTCGCAAATGCTTGGCCAAATCATGGACCTTGGGATTAATTTCCGGATTAAAGACTACTTGAGTGATTCCCTCCCTATCCCGCAAATCCACAAAGAGCACCCCCCCATGGTCGCGGACCGTGGCCACCCAGCCCATCAAATTGACAGTCTGACCAAGGTCTTTTTCACTAAGCTGGTTTAAGTGATGAGTTCGGGGGTATTTCTCTAAAAAGCTTTTTTCCATGATAAGAGGCAATTATTGCCGATGGCCTCAAGGGTCAAGGAGGATTTTTAATAGCCCTAAAGGAAGCTAAATACTTATAAAGCTTAGTTTTTGAAAATTAATTTCTACCACTATTCATTTAATTAAAGATAAAGACAACTTCTAGCTTGAGATACCGATACAGTAACAGATTCAAATATCAGCTAAATAACACTTCTCCTTATTTAAAATGGGAAATCTGACTATACAAAAAGAAGCCGTTCCTCAAAACCTAGCGGAAAATAAAACCGCCCCCAGGGAGAACTCTACTTTAGCACCCAACGTAGAGGAAGAAAATCCATCGACTGAAGCCAATCCTAGCGTATTTTCCTTTTCTTCGGTGACTTGGTCCATGTCAGAAGCTATTGCCAAGGGGCTTTCCTTTTATCCGCCAGTCCTTTCACTTTTTGAAGAACAAAAAAGCCAAAGAGTTCAAGAAGCCGTGTACAAAACAGGCTCCGGACAAAGCAATGATCAACACTATCTAGCAGCGGCCCACAAAGCCGAGTCAGAGGGAGACCTGCTACTAGCCCACTGGATCTACGATCAGGGTATCAAAGATTATGAAGCCCTAAGTGGCCAAGCATCTTTTAAAGAAGCTTGGGAAAGCTTAGCTAGTCTACACGCCGCTAAGGGGCAATTATACCTTAAGCAAGGCAGTTATCAAAAAGCCCAAGCTCAAGCCATGCTAGGGCTTAATTATCTAGATATTTGCGAACTCAATCCCACTGAAAACCAAAAACAAACTGCTTTAAAAACCCAACTTGAACAATTAAAACAACAATCTCAAGAACGCTTAGCCTTACAAGTACTAGATCCTTCTAGCTCTGCTCCTATTGACCTGAAGACTGCAGAAAGTTTTTGTCACTCTGCCAAATGGACCAGTGCTTTATCGGTGGGATTACACTTTGGTATTGAGGCGCTTCCCTCACTGAACCCCTGGGCCATTGGCGGTGCCTTTTTGGGAGGTGGAATTAGCGGTTATCTAGTAGGAGACAGCGCCTGTGATATGGCCACCGAATACGCCCAAAACTTAAGCTGGGTTGAAAGTTCTCAAAACTCTCAAAAGATGCAGGCCCTTGCCTCGGGAGTGGAATTTTCTATTAATGGAATTTTTGTTTATTTGAGCCTAAAAATACCTGCCGCTCGGGTGAGTAATAGCTTTTTACAAGCAGCCTTTGGCGTAACCATTGAGGGTCTTTTCTTAAGCGCTGGAGATGTCTTAGCAGAAAGCACAGCAGAAAGTATCCAAGACCAGTTAGAAGGCAAAGAGTCTTCGCCAGTTATTTGGGAACGTTTTTATCAAAAGCTGATTCAAAAACTCCCTAAAGGCTCCGCTTACAGCATCACC
>JAGRNM010000167.1 GCA_020440745.1 Deltaproteobacteria bacterium | reverse complement strand
GGAGATAAAGCTAAAGTCAAACCTCCAAGGCCAGCCAGACCGCCAACAAGGCCAGCAGAAACTTTAGCCAACGTACTTCCCTGAGGTTGTCTAAGCAGAAAATAATGTAAGCCAGCAATACCTAAGGCCATCCCCTCTCCTGCCAACTGCAGCTGTCCTGATACACGGTCTACCCTGTCTCCACTACTCAACTTTATACCCCCTAAAACAAAAGGCATGACCTCTGTAGCAGCCAAAGCCCCTATATGCTCTATCTTACCCCCATCTAAGACACGTGCTATATTATAGCCCCTACCTCCAATATTGGCACCCAAACTAAAAGCATTACCCGTAGCGGCCAAAAAAGAAAGCTTAGTTAGCAGCAAATTATCATCATTGAAAGCACGCGCTGTACTACCAACAGCAGAATCCATACCTAAGGCAGCCTGATTAGCCAATAAATAGGCACGGCCATGGGAAAAAGCATTTGCAGCAACCGCAATAAAACCCTCCAACTCTCCCATACCTTCACGGGGAGGATTGCTGGATAAGGCCGAACCCTCTGGCCAAAACTCTACTACCACACCAAAATCTAGAGGCGTTTGATCAATCCACCCTGCCGTAGTGCCTGTAGAGGCGGCATCTACTCCTAAAGCCTGCCCACTACCTAAAGGCACGTTAATTTTATTAGAGGTAATAGTATTAATAACACCAACAGAAACACGTCCTTTTCTACCTAAACCATCCCACCTGACATAATCCCTGGCACCCATTACTAGATAAGGAGCCGCACCATTATAAGGCAAACTGGTTCCACTGGCCCACATAACACCCGCTCCAGCCATAATACCATTACCACTTTGCCGATTACCCAAACGAGCTATTGCTTCAAACTGATGAGTCTTCCCCCGTCTCCTAGCCCCCTGCACACTCCCTTCACCCTCACCACTACCAGAAAGTCTTCCATCATCCTCTCCCCCATCGCGACTAACTGAAAAATGCTGTACCATACGGGCTTCATAAGCCACACCAAAACTCACACCATACTCTTGACCACCCTCACCAAAACGGTAGACTCCCTCAATTTGCCCCTTAGCAAGCTGACTACTGGCTACAGCATCTCCCTTAGCATAGCTCTCAACAGCTAATTCAAAGATGCTAGTATGAAGTACCCCCCCTCTAATGCCCCAAGCACCTTGAAAAGGCTCTTTTTGATCCTTAATTTTCTCAAAGAGCTTGGATCCTAGAGCAGACTCAAAAATTCCTTGATTATTCTTATTCCCTAATACCTCCTGAGTCTTTTTATGAAGAGAAGGACCATAAAATCCAAAAGGCCCTTTACCTGCTGTAAATCTTCTTTTTCCCCTTTGAAGGTCACGATAAAGCTTAGCTAAATGCTCTTCACTACCCTCAAGTTCAGAAAAAGCTTGAAGCTTGGCCCCAAGCTGATCTGCTGTAAGTAAGTAGCCTTCACTATCCCTTCTGTTAGTTAAAAAATCATCCACAGCTACCAACAAAGACCTTAACTCAGGGTTGGCAACCAGGACTGACGATTTCCAAGAACCATTAGCCACCAAAGTATAGTCCGCTTTTCTAGCAGCTTTCTCCTTGTCACGAGCTTCTTTGGAAGCTGCCCTTTCCTCTTGTCTTTGAGCCCTTGCAACTTGCCTACGAGCGGCTCTATCTAGGACTTGCCCACTAACATCTTCTTTGCCTTTTTTGTCTGCTTTAGTTTCCCCTGCTTGCTCTTGGGTTTTTGCAGCTTCTTTCTCAGCCTGTGCTTTTGCCTTAGCTGCTGCTTTTGCCTCGCGCTGAGCCTTTCTATCAGGGGCTTCAGGTTTTTCACTTTTTTCAAACTTATCTTGACCCTCGGCAGGCTTAGTACCAGCACCTGTTTTAGCAGAAGGATTGGATTGAGGATTGGATGGTTGGGTCTTTTGGGAAGTTTCAGAAGGAGAAGTTTCAGAAGGAGAAGTTTCAGAAGGAGAAGTTTCAGAAGGAGAAGTTTCAGAAGGAGAAGTCTCTCCGGATTCGTCCACACCATGCTCACCAAGAGTCTCTAAATCTAGCTCACCCTCCTCAGGACCTTGATCAGGGTTTAAAAGAGCATCTAACTCTTGATCCTCACCCTCGGGACCTACGCGAAACCCTGTTAGCTGAATTGGACTAGGCATCTGAAAACCTCCCGGTTACCTTAAAAGGTAATTTGTTTATGCTTTTAAATTCACCGAGAAAAACAACCAAGAAAACCTAAGATAGCTTAAAGACTTTGGGGGGCCATTTTTCCCTTCTCTTCCTATTCTCGGAAAATTGGGAAAAAGGTTTCGTTATTTTTTTAAAAAAAATTACTTTTTTTCAATAGTTATGGCGCATCGAGCCATTTTGTCCAAAGCTTTTAACTTATCCACAAAAAAGACCTTTTGAGCAAAACTTATCCACAAGTTCTCAAAAGGTCTTTTTTTAAAAATAATAAAAAAAAACAACTACTTAGATTTTTTATCTTTAGAATCGTCCTTTTTTTCTTCAGGTTTAGCATCTTCACAGACCATCTTGCCCTGTTTGAGACGACATTCCTTGGTTTTACGTACTTTATTAGACTTTTCTGCTTGGGCAAATTGAGATCCTTCCACTCCTTGAGCATGGACAGCACTTGTCCCCAAGAGGACTATTAAAGATAAGCTACTAAAAAATAACAATTTTTTAAAAATCTTCATCATGATCCCTTCCAATCAAGTGGGAATTTTCTCCCTAGAACAAGTCTTAAATTTCCCACTCTTTTTAAGACTCTCTTTTAAGCCTAAAAGTTTATCCTGGATAAAAAAAGGCTTTTTTAAAAAAATCGTCCTCAGTGACCCAAAAGGTGTTTTTATTTTTTTCTGCCTTAAAATAAAGCAGGCCTTAAACCTTCGATTTGCAAAAGCCTTTCCTTACGCCAAAGCCCTTGAGAAAAACCACCTAAGCCACCATTTTTTCTTAACACACGATGACAGGGAATCAGTAAAGGCAAAGGATTTTTACCAACAGCACTAGCCACAGCCCGAATGGCAGACAAGGGTCCTAGGCTCTCTGTTAAAGCTTCGTAAGTCAATACTTGACCATAAGGAAGCTTTTCTAAGGCCTTCCAAACTTTTTTTTGAAAGTCTGTTCCCTCTAATTTAACGGGGAATTGAAATGTTTGGCGTCGTCCAGCAAAATATTCCTTAATCTGGAGTCCCAGCTCAAATAATAAATCCTGTTTAGGGGCTTGAAGAGCTGTGTTTTCTTCTTGAAATTGAGAAAAAAAGACTCCCTCCTCACAGGCCTTGACTTTAAAAGGTCCTAAAGGAGTAGAAAAAATAGCTTGATGGATAGCCCCCTCTATCATGATATGGGCTTTTTAACACGAAAGGTTAATATGCTCAAACATCTCCTTATGTTTCGCCTCAAAGAAGAGGCCTTATCTAAAAACAAAGCTGAAAATTTAAAAAAACTACAAGAAGCTCTAGAAACTCTCCCTCTTAAGATTAAAGAAATTAAAACATGGAAGGTAGCTCTAAACCAAGCCCAGTCTCCCCACTCCTCTGATTTGCTTTTGGATTCAAGCTTTGAAGATAGAGAGGCCTTAGAACGCTACCGAGTCCATCCCGCACATCAGCAGGTTGTTGAGCTGATTAATAAAATTTGTGAAGAAAGACGCGTGGTTGATTACGAGGCTTGAGCCAAAGCAGGCTCGTTGGATTCTTGCGCTTGAGTGTCTCTTAAATCCACACTCACCATTTTACTAATGCCTGCTTTTTCCATGGTAACCCCATAAAGCACATCGGCCATTTCCATGGTACGTTTGTTGTGGGTAATCAGGATAAATTGAGAACGACTAATCATGGAACGAACCATATCATTAAAGCGATCCACATTAGCATCATCTAATGGCGCGTCCACCTCGTCCAACAA
>JAGRNM010000166.1 GCA_020440745.1 Deltaproteobacteria bacterium | reverse complement strand
AAGCAGGTAGGTCTTCTAAACCTCTCCAGTGTAAAAGCTCAGATAAAACTTCGCTGGCTTGTTCGTGCAGACCAAACTCCATAAGAGGTTGGGTTAAAGCCAATAAAGATTCCACTTGCCCCAAAAGATCCTGTCTAGCCTGAAAAAGACTGGCTGATTGACGAAAAAAACTTAAGGCTTCTTCATAATGACCTGCAAGACAAGCTTCCTGACCTTGCAAAAAATCGTAGTAAGGCTTTAATAGCTCTTGGTCTTTTTTTTCTAATGCCTGCCACTCTTGAGACAAGTTTGCTTCTTGATCAAAAGGCTGACCCAAAGCATTAGCTACTTGTTTAAGCCTAAAATAAAATAAAATTTTGTCTAGAGGATTAAAAGGACCCTGATCTTTAGCTTGATTAATCAGTTCTTTGGCTTGGCTATAACTAGCCTGTTCCATCAAAATCTGCACCAAGTCTATTAATAATTGATTTTTTTCTAAAGCAGAAGAAGTCTTTGCTTGAGCCTGTTTTAGATAGGATTCCGCTTGGGAATAATGTCCCACGGTCCTCTCTAAACTGCTTAAAAATTTTAGGAGCCTTTTTTCTCCTGTCTGCCAAGGGACCTCTCGAATTAATTTTAAAGACTGATTAGCCCAATGAAGTGCACTTGATAAATCACCTCTTTGAGCCTCTAGTGTGCTCAAGCATTCAGCTACATAACTTTGAGTAAAAACATGTTTAGATTTTTGATAGGCCTGTTCAAAAAGGTCTTTTGCTTTTTCTAATTTAGACTCCTCCCAAGCCTTGTTTGCCTTTTTCATAGAGGCTAAAAAGGATTTAGGACTAGGATAAAAAAAATTTTCTCCTTTTTTTAACTTCATAGAGGTGTTTAAGTTTTAAATTAATTGACTATGGTTAAGTTAGATAGTTGGGCAATAAGCTTTTTATAACCAACTCTGGGGAATTCCACAATCAGCTTTCTTTTTTCTAAAGCTCCTTCACTTTTACGGATTACACCAATGCCAAAACTAGGATGATTGACCCTTACCCCTATTTGGTAGGGCGTGGCTTGTTCTCTATCAGGCAAAGCATAGTCTCTAGAGTTTTGATGGGAAAAACTAGCTTCAAAATCTAAAGGGGCTAATTCAGGAACGCGTTTTTTCTCTACCAAGTGCTCAGGCACCTCATCTAAAAAGCGACTGGCTAGCTGGTAACGCTCGCCACCATAAAGACGACGCCTCTCTGAATGAGAAAGATAAAGTTTTTTTCTAGCTCGGGTCATTCCTACGTAAGTAAGACGACGCTCCTCATCTAGTTCTTCTGGAGTGTCTAAAGAGCGACTATGGGGCAAAAGTCCTTCTTCCATACCCACCATAAAGACGCGGTCAAATTCCAAACCCTTTGCCAGATGCAAAGTCATCATCGGCAGGCTATTTTGGCGATCATCTAAATTATCCACCGCATTAACCAAAGCCACTTGTTCTAAAAAATCTGCCAAACTAGGCTCGACAGCCTGGCTTTCGTATTCTTCTACTACTCTAATCAACTCTTCTAAGTTTTCTAATCGGCTTTCTGACTCAATGGTATTTTCTAGCTTTAAAGCCTCTAGATACCCAATAGCCTCCATCAAAGCTTGCACAAAATCTGACAAACTCTGACTAGAGAGCCTTGTTTTTAAGTTTTCTAAAAGCATAACAAAATTTAAAAGTTTTTTAGCCGTCTTAGTGGCAATACCAGCTTGGTCAGCATAAGAAAGAGCCTGAAAAAGGCTGATTCCCTGACTGATGGCTAAGTGCTCTAGTTTTTCTACACTAGTTTTTCCGATACCTCGGGCGGGTACGTTTAAAATACGTTTTAAATGAAGACCGTCTTGAGGATTATGTAAGACCCATAGATAAGCTAAGATATCTTTAATTTCCATACGATCATAAAAACGAACTCCCCCATAAATCACATAAGGAATATTCTGACGTCTTAAACTGTCTTCTAAAACTCGGGATTGAGCATTGGTACGATAAAAAATCGCCATTTGATTAAGTGGAGTACCAGCTTCTAAAGCTTTTTGGATTTCTCCAACCACAAAGTCTGCCTCGTGCCGATCCGTATTGGCTAGACAAAGGGTTAAGACTTCTCCTTCAGGATTTTCTGTCCAGAGTGTCTTTTGAGCCCTGCCTTCAATGCCTTTGACGATTTCTCCAGCAGCGTTCAAAATATTTTGAGTGGACCTGTAGTTTTGCTCTAGTTTAATCACTTGAGCTGCGGGAAAGTCTTGATGAAAATCCAAAATATTACGCACATCCGCTCCGCGCCAACGATAGATGGATTGATCGTCGTCCCCCACCACACAAAGGTTGCCACGGTCGGAGGCCAAAAGCTTCACTAAGCGATACTGGGCATGGTTGGTATCCTGATACTCATCTACCATAAGATAATGAAAACGATCAGTATACAGCTTTAAGACATCAGGATTTTCTTCAAAAAGCTTAACTGTTTTCATTAAAAGATCACCAAAATCTAGGGCGTTGTTTTCTTCTAATTTTTTTTGATAAAGAGCGTAGACCTTGGCCACTCTCTCGCCCATAAAATCATCTGTAGGAAATTCTTCTGGTGTGATGAGTTCATTTTTAGCCCCGTCGATTTTAGAACCCATGCTGCGGGGATTAAAGATCTTAGGGTTTAGATCCAACTCTTGCAGACAATTTTTAATTAAAGTTTGCTGTTCACTATCATCAAAGATCACAAAATTAGGACTCATCTTAAGCCGCTCAATATGGGCTCTAAGTATTTTAACTCCAGCAGAGTGAAAGGTAGAAATCCAAAGACTATCAGCGCGCTGTCCTAAGAGTTGACCTACCCTCTCTTTCATCTCGCCTGCGGCTTTATTAGTAAAGGTCACAGCAAAAATCTGCCAGGGTTTGACCCCTCTTTCTTGGATGAGATAAGCCATGCGATGCACTAAAACCCTGGTCTTACCACTACCAGCTCCGGCAAAGATTAAAAGGGGGCCTTCAGTCGTTGTGACGGCTTCTTGTTGTTTGGGATTGAGGGTGGATAGATCCATACCAAGAGACTTAGACTTAAAAGAAAGATCCTTCAATCAATTTTAGTTTTCTTATCCAAGAAATCCAAGCTTTCAAACCCTCAATAAGTCATCCTAATGAAGAAAAAACCCTTTCTGATAAGCTAAACAATCAAGATCAACAATAAGAGCTCTCTAAGTTAAGAGATCCTATAATAAGGCTAGAAGCTTTATCCGTTTTAAGTTATGCTACAAAAATAGAGAAATAGATGAGTCAAGATCTAGTCAAAATTCATTCTGCCGAAAGCCCTATAGAAGCCGATTCCCTAATTAATGTATTAGAACAAGCTGGTATTAAAGCCTTTTCTCAGGGCTATCATCACCGTAGCATGTTAGGACTAGCAGGCGCTTTTATTGATATTAATATATGGGTGCCGGCAGAACAAAAAGAAGAAGCACAAGCACTTTTAGAAGATTATTTTAACTCCATTAGAAGTCCCCACTCCGACTCTGAACAAGAAAAAAAAGAACAAGAAAAAAAATCAGAAACAATACAACCACAAGCCACTCGATTAAGGGCTAAGAGTTTTAAGATAGCTTTTTTACTGCCTTTCTTTTTTCCAGGTCTAGGCAGTCTTTATGCAGGAAAGAAAGTGCTAGGTTTTTTTATTCTGGTCTCCGCCTTGATCTCTACTTTTTTATTATTTCTACAAATCCCCAAGTCTATTAGTAGTTTTAATCTATTAAAAACCGATATTTTTTCTATCTTTAATAAAATTTCGTCGACTTGGCCCCTACTATTTATGGCTCTACTCTTCTTAGATCTTATCTCAGCAATCATGGCTGTCCACAGCCAAAAAAAGAAAGCATAGTTGTCTTTGTTTTTTCTACCAAGGCTTATTTATTTTTACGTAGAGTTTTTTTTTGTTCTTAGGCTAAAGCTAAAA
>JAGRNM010000165.1 GCA_020440745.1 Deltaproteobacteria bacterium | reverse complement strand
CGACTTAAGTTTAGTTGACTTATTTTTTTGTTATGCTAAGCTTGGGGGAAGATGGAGCAAAGTTTTCAAAAAGTTTTATCCAAGCTTAGTAATCAAGGAGTGGTCCATCGGGATCAAGTAAAAAATGATACTAAGGCGGTGAAGCGTTTACTGTATTTGGGTTATCTAAAGGAAGTGCATCGTCGGGGAAGGGTTTATCTAGAATTGACAGAAAAAGCTTTGCCTCTATTAGATAGTCAAAGGACTTTACTCTTGGAGAGGGCAAAGTTGTTTTGTCGCCTGTCTCCTCAGTCTAAATTTTATCAAGCTTTGCTGGGGGATTTACGTTTTCTTGATTCAAAACATCCTAAGGCATCTAAGTATCTTTTTTTGGGCAATTGGGATTTAAAGCGTCCGGTTCGTCACAATCAGCTAAAACTTTCTCAGTATCGTTATTATGAGCAACTCTCTTAAAGCATTAGACCGGCCTGCCTTGTTTGACTTTTTTGAGAAAATGGAAGTGGCTCTTGCAAAGCAAAAGAAGTTTAGTGAGGTGACTTTATTGGGCGGGACTTCGCTGATTATTTTAGGAATTCGTGACCGAGTCACCTGGGATGTAGATATTTTGCCAGCTGGTAAAAATATTGAGTTGTTTCTAAAACTAGCGATCAAGCTAAAGATGCCTGTAGATGTGGTGAGCTTGACTTCTAAAATAGATTTAGCAGCTTCGCCTAAGACTTTAGTGTACCAGGGAAAGTATTTGCAGATTTCCTCTATTGGAGCCGAGGCCTTGCTTCAGTCTAAATTAGAGCGCTATGCAAAACAAGACCCAGAAGATCTTATTGCTTTATCAAAGAAGATGGAGCTTTCTTATAAAAAATTTTTAGTAATTTTTAAAGAAATGATTATAGATTACGTGGGAAATCCCGACCGATTTTTAATACAAGTAAGGGATTTTGTAGAATTGGTCTTTCCAGAAAATTTGGAAGATTTTTATAATTGCTATCCTATGTCTTTTGAGTAGAAGAGAAAGAGCTTCATAAGCTGTATCCTAGGTCTTAGTTTTTTTATTAAAAAAACTAAGACTTTTAGATTTTCTTGCTAGATCTATAAAACATCAAAACTGGCACTTATTCTAAGAGCTCTTTTTTCTATTAATTTTAGTAAATATTGATTTTTAAGTAGACGGATCAAAAATTTTTGTAGTAATCATATCCGGTATTTTTGTCCATTTATTCCGCGGTAAGCTTTGTGATCAACTCAAGACTTAAGGGAGTTCAAAGCCATGGCGGAATATCCTAAGATTCTTTCCATCAAACCTACCGAATCCGACATTCGAGACTTTCTTCAGGAGGCCAAAGCCTTAGATATTAGTAATAATGGCACCTTGGAAGCGGAAGAGGTTTATGAACAAACTCTTCACAAGGTTACTTTTAATTTGGATTTTTTTAGTAGCGAAACTAAATATCTTGCTGAGGAAAAAAAATACCAAGCAGGGGCTTATAGTGGTTTTGCTGGTTCTGATGCCAAGAATAATAAACGAAGAAGATACCAAGAGCAATTGGCTAGTTTGGACTTAGCTAATAAGCTAATGAGCAAGTTTAAAGCTTGTGAGACGCAAGAAGGAGTATGCAGCGTCAATGCTTCTCAGGAAACTCGTTTAAGTGAAGAAGACATTCAAGAACTTTATGAGTCAGCACACACAGAGTTTTTTGATGCTTATTACGATCGAAAAAAGAACACTAAGCTTGCTAACGACGTGGCCAACGAAGCCATCAATCACTTTGTCCAATTAATGAATGATGCCGATGTGCAGGAAAATCCTAAAAGGTTAGCTCTTGTAGGTCGTTTGTTGGTGCATTATCTTCAAAAAGTCAATGAAAAGGACAAGGCCCAATATGTCCAACAGCATTTGGCAATTGTTGGGTTATTAAATGCTACCTTGAATTCTTTAGCGATTATTGAAGACAGTACTAAAGCAGGCGTACGTAAGGATGTGAAAGCCTTAAGAGAAGAGTTGCTTGGACTTCATAAAACGATTGAAGAGGTGGAGAATGCTTTAGTAGGTTTGAAAAGTTCTGTGCCCACCTCGGTGACTTTGACGGATAAAAATATTGAAGACTTAGCTGAGCTTACTTTTGAAAAAATTGATGCGCTGATTAAGCAAACTACTTTAGAGGCGCTAAAAGGTTTTAAAGATCTTTATCCTGCTATTTCTCAAGAAACGACAGTGCTTTTGTTGCCCTTAGCCCTTGGTTCCTCTGGTTTTAGCCCAATGGAAATGTCTATTGCAGAAGAAGATCGTTTAGACCTCCAACAAAAACAATGGTGGACTTATTACAGTAAACATATTGCGACTCCCCGAAGTATTAGGGATATTAATGATAAAATAGATATCTCTGCTCCTATTTCTGATGAAAATTTTAATAAAATTTATGAATCATACAGTGAAAAAATATCTTCCCAGGATTCTGATAGCTTAGCTTGTCTTAGCGCTATGAAAACCATTCTGGACCATCCTGTCCTTTTGGCAGAAGAAGTTCAAAATTTTCTAGAGCATCCTGAGACTCAAGAAATTTTGGCTAGTTTAAAGGGCCAAGATAAGGCTTTTCTTGGTAGTATAGTGGAAGAGCTAAACAAATGGGAGAACGCAGAAGACTTTGCTAATCATAGCGAAAAAACCTTGGAATTATTAAAAGGCTGGCCTCCTGAGGACTATGCTAAAGTCCTTGCTGTCGTAGAGCAAAGTTATCAATTGATGAAAAATCTTGGTATAGATGATTCAAGTGGAGTGGAGGAACTTAACTCTTTATACACGTCAAAATTGCAAGAGCTTTTATCGGATCCTGAAAGCATTACTAATGCCATTAAGGGCTTAAAGAGCTTAGGACTTCAACGCAGAGATGCTAAAAATATACTTCGTAAGATTGAAAACACACGATCTAGAGTAAATGCCGTTGTTCATCTTTTTGGTTTTGGCAGTTTAGAAGACTTAGCTAAGGACCCCAAAGCCCTAGCAAAAGTGAAGAGTCAGTTTAAAGAGAAGCTAGAGCTTTATAGGAAGGACCCTGCTGCCTTTGTTGTCCATATTGGAGGAGACTTGGAAAACTTATTTTCTAGTTTATCCTCTTCTAATTCACAAAATTCTGAATTTAAAAAAGCTTATCAGCTTACTTCACAAGCCAATAGTATTGTTAGGCATATTTTAAGTACCGACGATTGGAAAGCTGGGGAGTTTATACTCTATGGACTGAGCACGGTGGGAAGTAATGTTACAGCACTGATGGTGGATAGTCAGCAATTGGACCCCTTTATTGCTTCGGGCGCCTTTTTGCTTAATCTTAATTTTGAACTGGAGCTAGCTAGAAGGGGTTGGATCTTGCCCGAGGCCTTAGTCAAGGGCGGTAATACTAAGCTAGGTTTTATTAATGACATGGAAATACCTCTGCCAAGTGATGGTAAATTTTATCAGTTTAGTTTTGTCTTAGGTCAAGGCTATGCCTATGATTTTAAGTCTACAGAAAACTCCCAACGTTTTAATGTTAGGAGCTTAGCTCGTTATACTTTTCCTTATTCTAACTATCCTGGAAAGGCTTCAGTCTATTTTCATCCTTATGTACAAGGTGGTATAGATTCCGAAATATGGCATCGTGAGCTAGGCAATCCCACTGGAGAAGTCAGTGTGGCTTGGGGAGCGGGTCTGAGGATCTTTTTTGACAAGCCCAAGCTCTGGAAGCCTTTTCTTCGCGTTGGTTATGAGGGTGGGAGGATTCTGGGTCGTGACCAAACTGCTCACAGTGGTATTATTGGTTTTGGTCTAGCCGATCCTTGGAATGCGGTTTCGGCTAAAAAAAATAAAGTGAAATGCTTAAAAAAATAAAAGCTGCTTTTAACTAGTTAGGGAATTTTATTAAACTTTTGACCTCTTAGGAGTTATGGCCCTGAGTCGAGCTCCAGTGACTTTTAGTTTATTGGATAAAATATAAAAAAAATCCCCCGTCCATTTG
>JAGRNM010000164.1 GCA_020440745.1 Deltaproteobacteria bacterium | reverse complement strand
TAATCTAAAATTATTAAAAATTTGTTTTAATAGATCTTGTTTAAACCTTCATACTTTGAGCTGCGGCATAGGCTGAAGCCCAAGCCCATTGAAAATTATAGCCCCCTAAATCTCCCGTCACATCCAAGGCCTCACCAATAAAATAAAGTCCAGGACAAAGCTTAGATTCCATAGTCTTAGAAGAAATCTCTTTTGTATCCACTCCACCTAAGGTGACTTCGGCTTTATCAAAACCCGCTAGACCAGCTGGCTTGACTTCAAAGGACTGTAAAGACTCAACTCCTTGCTGTAATTTTTTTAAAGGAATTTGAGAAAAATTATTTTCCCATCCCAAAGCATCGCTTAGCTTGCCAGCTAAACGTTCTGGAACCCAAATTTTTAAAATGTTTTTTAAATTCTTTTGTTTAAGATTTGATTTTAATTTTTCAAACTCACTTAATAAATCTACGTGAGGAAAAAAATTAATATTCAAAGCCCCACCCTGTTGATAATGCAAGGAAGCCCTTAAGGCCACAGGACCAGAAAAACCCTGATGGGTAAAAAGTAAAGGACCGTTTTCTTTTTGCTGGCCTATTTTTATTTCTACCGGGGTGGATAGACCGGCTAAATCCTGCCAAATGTTTTTGTCCTCCTTAGACCACAAAAAAGGAGTAAGCCCAGGTCTAGTCTCTATAAGCTTATGCCCAAACTGTTTGGCAATCCCATAAGCAAAATCACTGGCTCCCAGTTTAGCAAAGGAAAGCCCTCCGGTAGCAATCACTAAAGACCTAGCCTCGTAGACTTCATGATTTAATTTAAGTTTAAAAATATTTTTTTCCTGACTGATAGACTGGATAAAACAATTGCAAACTAAGCTCACTGAGTTTTTTTTACACTCGCTTAATAAGAGATTTAAAATTTGTTTTGAAGAAGACTTACAAAAAAGCTGACCCCGTTCTTTTTCGTAATAAGCAATGCCATAACGCTCTACCAAACGAATAAAATCTTGCGGCTGATAACCAGCTAAAGCCGACTTACAAAAATGGGGATTAGCCGATACATAGTTTTGAGCACTGACTTGCAAATTAGTAAAATTACAACGCCCCCCACCTGAGATGAGTATTTTTTTGCCAGGGCCTTTAGCTTTTTCTAAAAGTAAAACTTTTAAACCCTTAGCTCCGGCTTGAGCCGCGCAAAATAAACCAGCCGCCCCAGCTCCTATAATGATTAAATCCCATATCATCTCTAAGGCTTTAGTGGAGCTCCAGTCCCTTGCACAAGAGATAAAGCAAAGACGTAATAATCAGTTGAAAAAAACCAAGCCTAATTCTATGATCATTCTCTTAAAAGAGGATCAACATGCCCGCTAGCAGCCTTTTACATCACCAACTACACCCTCATTTTGATAGCTTAAGCCGATTAAGATCTCAAAAGGAACTACAGGCCTCACCTGTCTACCAAAAAATACGTCCTCACGTGAATGAGCTTTTGACTAGCTATGAAGTGGACCACTTTGCCAAAGAGGTGATAGCCAAAGACTTCTATAGGGCAGTCACTTGGAATATCGAACGAGGCATTCAATACGAAGGCATCTTACATACCTTACAAAATCATCCCGAGCTTTCTAAGGCCGATATCTTGCTGATCCCAGAGACGGATTTGGGGATGATCCGCAGTGCCAACCGCAATGTAGCCCGAGAATTAGCCCAAAGCTTAAAGATGAACTATTACTTTGTGCCCACCTATCTTAATCTTTGTAAAGGCAATGGGGCTGAGATTCATTTTGAAGGAGAGAACACCTTGGCTTTGCATGGCAACGCCATTCTTTCTCGTTATCCTTTAGAGGATTTTCATTTAGTGCCTCTTAAAAATGCCAAGGACAAAATGAAAGGCGGAGAAAAACGCCTAGGCAATCAACAAGCTTTGATTTGCACCACCCTCTTACCCCAAGGACCGGTCCGTCTCATCTGTGCCCATTTGGACGCCCACTCTAGCAAGTTTCATCGTCGCGATCAGGTAAGGGATATTCTTAAGTATACTAGTCAATTAAAAGAACTCCCTACGCTTTTTGGCGGTGACTTTAATACAACCACTTATAACTCTAGCAAAGCTGCCTGGGCGATTTTTGGTTTTTGGGTTAGGGTAGCCATGGGCGTACGTTATGTGATTGCCCATCATTATCCTTATCCCGATCGTTTTTTTGAAAGACCTTTGTTTAAAAGTTTAGAGACTTATGGTTTTGATTATCAAGATTGGAACGAATCCGGAGCTTGCACGCTTCACTATAGTGTTGAAGACATTAAAAAAATTAAAAATCTAAAAGATATTATTCCCAATTGGTGTTTTAAATTTATTGACTGGGCCTTGGCTAAAAATAAAGGCCGTTGTAGTTTTAAAATAGATTGGTTCTCTGCCAAAGGACTTAAACTGGCTTATCAAAATCCAAAATTTTCTGAGCAAGCTTTACCGCCTAAAGTGATCGGCGATCTTCAATATCAAGGTGAGGCTTGTTCGGATCACGATGCTATTTTGGTAGACTTTACCCTATAGTTTTAAAGCTAAAACAAGATCACTTAGTCTTTTCTACCTGGCCCACTTTAATGACATGATCTTTCAAAGCAGGAGGAAGTTTTAACTCTCCTTGTTTTTTGGCCTCTTTTACCCATTGGACTACTTGTTTTAGTTTTTCTTCTGAATCGATCTTGCTTAATAAATAACCCCAATCCCTCAAGCTGACTTGTACACAATAAAAATGTTCACAGTGAGCAAAACAATTTTGAAATTCTAAATCAGCACTTTTTTTTAACCAACCTTCTTTAAAAGCCTCTTGATAGGTTTTAAAATTGGTTTCAAAATCAGCAAAGCTTTCTTGGCCGGGATTATCTCTTAGACAAGTACGACAAATCACTACCTTAGGTTTGGACTGGGGCATCCTGATCCTCCTTTTTTAAGGATAAGTAGCTTTTACAGTTGTATGAATTCCACCTCGCACATAAAAGTCAGCAAAAATTTCCATACGCCTTGGCCTAACTGCTTCTACCAAGTCGTCTAAAATCTGATTAGTCACCGCCTCATGAAAGGCTCCTTCCTGACGGTAAGACCAAAGGTAGGTCTTGAGACTCTTAAGCTCCACACAAAGTTGATCAGGGACATAGGTAATATAAAGAGTCGCAAAGTCCGGCTGGCCTGTCTTAGGACAAACACAGGTAAACTCAGGACACTCAAACTTGATCTCATAGTCCCGATCAGGCCTAGGGTTGGCAAAGCTCTCTAAAGTTTTGGAGGCTAAAAGTGGCATAAGCTCCCCTTCTAGAAAAGTCCCAAAGGCCCCGCAAGGGCTTTTTTAAAAAACTTTTTGGTTTATAATAAAGTCTATAGGGGTGTAGTCTCTTTAAAACCAACCAAGAGCAGATGGAGACAGATATGAAAAAACCCCTAATAATTTTAAGTGCTTTAATAGGAGGCGCCCTGGCTTTAAGCCTAGCAAGTTCCGAGGCAAAAGCCCATAGTAAGAGAGGGTCTTATATTTCTATTAGTGTGGGTCGTCATGTTGACTATGGGCATGATCATCACCACGACCGCTATTGCCAAGACCACGATTATTATAGCCATGACTATCATTATCACGATCACGGCTATTATCCTTACTATCAAAGACGCCACAACCGAAGGTACGAACGGGAGGTAGGGGATTTTTATAGAAATGCCAGACACCCCTATGGCCCTGTCAAAGCCTATTATTTGCGTTAATATCAGGCTTTAGGGCAAAGCTTAGGGTTGATCGTCCATTTTGAGGCGACCGGGATTTAAAATAAAATTTTTGCAAAATATCCGCAGCTATCCTAGACCCAGGCCCTGTCTTTATTTTAAAAAGACAGGGCTTTTTTTAAAGCTTTTCAAAAGACCTTAACTAAGGCTAAAAGACGAAACTGGTTTTCTAAAAAAAATTAGACCTAACTCGTTAAAAAACAAGGAAAAACCATGAGCGAAATTAAAGAAGGTTTAAAAG
>JAGRNM010000163.1 GCA_020440745.1 Deltaproteobacteria bacterium | reverse complement strand
TGGGCTGTTCTGATTCCCGGGCTCCGGTGGAGTTAATTTTTAATCAGGGATTGGGAGATCTTTTTGTCATCCGAGTGGCAGGTAACATTGTGGCGCCTTCTTTGGTGGGTAGTGTGGAGTTTGCGGCTGCTTATTTTGGAACACGTTTGGTCGTGGTGATGGGGCATTCTAAGTGCGGGGCTGTCTCGGCTACTTTAGAAGAGCTTAAGCGTCCCACCGAAAGTCAATCACCCAATTTACATTCTATCGTGGATCGCATTAGACCTTCGGTAGAAACTTTGTTGAAAGCGGGAATCTCTGACGAGCAAGCCTTAATTGAACAAGCGGTGCGGGCTAATATTCGCGCTTCTGCCGATCACTTGCGCCACGGATCTCCTATTTTAGAAGAAATGATTCAAAAAGATGATTTATTAGTGGTGGGGGCTGAATATTCTTTAGCCAGTGGCGAGGTTGATTTTTTTGATGGAGTGCCCCATTTAATTTAAAGCAAAGGAGTTAAAGATGTTTATTGCTATGAATCGTTTTAAGATTGCCTTGGGTAAGGAAGCGGACTTTATTCATATTTGGAAGAGCCGTGATACTTATTTAGATGAAGTGCCAGGCTTTCAGGACTTTCATCTTTTGCAAGGTCCTAGTGGGGAGTCCCATACTTTGTTTGTTTCTCACTCTCGTTGGGATTCTAAAGAAGCTTTTGAAAATTGGACCCAATCGGAGGCCTTTAAAAAAGCCCACGCGGGCGCTAGAGCAGCCGGTGATATCTACTTGGGACCGCCGCAATTTGAGGGCTTTGAGGTGGTCTTATAAATTTCTATATGGGTTTAATTAAATAGGATGATTTGATTTTGTAGAAGCTAGGATTGTTTGAGTCTTGCTTCTTCTACACAAATTTTTCAAAATACAAATGCACTGCCGAGTCCATGCCTTTTTTCCAGTCCGATAGGGAGAGGCTTTCGTTTTCCCCATGGGCTTGGCATAGTGGGTCCTCTAAGCCAATTAATAGGGCGGGGATGCCGCCAAAGGCTTCTGTCAGGGGGCGTACAAAGGGGATGGAGCCACCACAACCAATCAAGACGGCTTCTTGGCCGTAGCCTTTTTTTAAGGCTCGTTGGGCCGCCTCAAAAGCAGGCCCTTGTGGTTTTGTATGCCAGGCTTCTCCCGCTGCACCAGGATGGACGGTGACTTGGGCTCCAAGGGGCGGGTCTTTGGCTAAAAAATCGCAAAGCTGTTTTAAAGATTTTTGAGGATCCATGCCGTGGACGATCCGCATGCTTACTTTTGCTTGAGCCCATTCCACTAATTGATTGGTGGTTTCTTGAATCCTAGGGGCATCAATAGCTAAGACAGAAAGAGTGGGGCGAGTCCAAATCCTTTCGTAAACTGAATAGTCTTTTTCTCCGCTGAAAGCCATGGAAGGGACCAGACCCAATTGTTGACGAAAACTTTCTTCTTTAAAGGGTAAACTTGCTAAGGCTTTTTTCTCTTCTTGGCTTGGCGGGAGGATGTCTTGATAAATACCTTCAATGGCGATTTGGCCGTTAGCTTTCCAAAGTCGTGCTAAGATCTCGATCAGTACACTCAAGGCATCGCGGCCTGGACCTCCCCACATGCCGCTATGGACAGGATGGTCTAAGGTGCGGACTTCGATACAGGCATCGACAATCCCTCTTAGAGAGTAAGTGATGCTAGGGGTTCCTTCTTGTAAGTTGGCGGTATCGGTTAGGATCATGACATCAGACTGCAGTTGCTTTTGGTATTTTTTTAAAAACTCACTTAAGTGATGGCTGCCGGTTTCTTCTTCGCCTTCTACAATAAATTTAATATTAAGGGGCAGTTTGCCACTGGTCTTTAGGACCGCTTCTAAGGCGGCTAAATGCATCATGCCTCCTGCCTTGTCATCCACTACCCCCCGTCCATAAAGGCGGCCTTGGCGTACTTGGGGTTCAAAAGGTTTAGAGAGCCATTTTTGGGGGCGTCCTGGTGGTTGAACATCGTGGTGGGCGTAGAGTAAGAGGGTAGGAGCGTCTTTAGCATGGAGCCAATCGCCATAAATATAAGGAGGAGCTTTTTTAACCCGTAGGATCTCTACGTTTTCTAGACCGCTTTGCTCCATGCGCTTTGCTGTCCATTGAGCGGACGCTTCTAAAGTTTCTGGAGGAAAACCTTTGGCACTGACGCTAGGGATTTTGGCGTAGTCGCTAAGCTCTTCTACAAAGCGATCAAAGTTTTTGTTTAAATACTTAAGTGCTAGTTCTAAGTTTTTAGATGTTTCCATTATCTTAGAACATAAGCTAATCTTAGTTATTTACCAAATTATTAAAACGATCAAAAATAGAAGGCTATTGCTTTATAGAAGGCGCTTGATTAAAGTTTGGACATCTTATGTCTAAGGATTCCACTCATGCTCCTCCTGCCCGCGCTTTCTTTTTTGGTTTTGTAGCGGTCTTGATTTTTAGTTTTACACTGCCAGCCATGCGTCTGGCAGTGGCTAGCTTAGACCCTCTTTTGGTGGCCTTAGGTCGTTCTTTGGCGGCGGCCTGTGTGGCAGGGCCTATTCTTTACTGGACGAAACAGCC
The DNA here is from genome assembly GCA_020440745.1 of Deltaproteobacteria bacterium. Classification (GTDB taxonomy): domain Bacteria; phylum UBA10199; class UBA10199; order DSSB01; family DSSB01; genus JAGRNM01. The sequence goes on along the minus strand of JAGRNM010000163.1, from coordinate 1,449 downwards.
TTTACCTAGCCAAGTCCAATTACGAGGCTTAAGCTTAGTAATCCTAGGAATCGTAATAGGTTTTCCCCTTTTTGTGGCCATTGCCATGAAAAAAGCGCCTGCTTCTCACGGTGCGGTTGTCTTGGGTCTTTTGCCTTTAGGTACTTCTTTAGTAGCTGCTTTGCGTGCTAGGGAAAGGCCTGTTTGGACTTTTTGGTTGGCAGCGATTTTGGGTAGTGTGGTTGTTTTGGCTTTTGCATGGTCGGCTGACCGCCGCGCTTTTGGGACGGCTAATCTTTCTCTTTTACTAGGCGTGATTTTAGGAGCCTTAGGTTATGCCGAAGGAGGGCGCTTAGCTAAAGAAATGGGAGGTTGGCGGGTGATCTGCTGGTCTTTAGTTTTGGCGTCTCCTTTGCTTTTGTTGGGCGTACTTTTAAGTCTTTATTGGCATGGCTTGGAGGGCACGAACTCTGCTTGGCTAGGTTTTTTTTATTTAAGTTTTTTTAGTGCTTTTTTGGGTTTTTTTGCTTGGTACCATGCCATGGCTTTGGGAGGGATTGCTAAGATTAGCCAACTGCAGCTCTTGCAGCCTTTTTTGACTTTATTATTAGCAGCTTTATTTTTGGGAGAGGATTTAAATTTTAATACAGGTTTAGCCATGTTGGGAGTAGCGGTAGCGATTTTTTTGGCTCAACGTAGTCGGGTGAGAAAGGCTTAGTTTTTTCTAAAGGAATAAATCACTTATGAAAAAAATATTTAAAATCATTTTTAGTTTTTTTCTGGTTCTAATCTTAGTGTTAGGAATTTTTTATTTCTTTTTTCCTGAGAAACTTTATCAAGTCACTATTTATCTAGAACGTCATCGAGCGGGTCTAAGCCCTAAGCATCTTACTGCGGATGATTTTGAGTGGCCTTATTTAGAGGGCGGTCAAGGTGATACTTTGCTTTTGTTGCACGGTTTTGGCGGGGATAAAGACAATTGGGTCCGTATGGCTAAGTTCCTGACACCCTATTATCATGTTATTATTCCTGACCTGCCTGGTTTTGGAGAAAACAAGAAGGATCCAGCGCTCAGCTATGCTGTGAAAGATCAGGTCAAACGTTTGGATCATTTTGCTCAGGCTATAAAGCTGAATACTTTTTATTTAGTTGGCAGCTCCATGGGTGGACACATTGCAGCTAGCTATGCGGCCGAACACCCGGATCCAATCCTTGGATTGATTTTGATCGCTCCTGGAGGACTTAAGTCTGCCCCAGCCAGTATCTTTGAACAATATCGTCAGAAGGGTGATAATTTTTTGTTAATTAAGGACGAAGCGAGTTTTGAGCGCATGCTGAGTTTTTTATTTTATCATAGGCCTTTTATTCCTAAGCCTCTCCTAAAATATTTGACTCAAAGGGCCATCGATGATCAGTCCTTTCAGGCTAAGCTATCTTAGGATTATCGAAAAAAATCTTTAGCCCTTGAAA
>JAGRNM010000162.1 GCA_020440745.1 Deltaproteobacteria bacterium | reverse complement strand
GAGTACTAAATTTTCGTTACAACCTTCTAATTCTGGTCCACCAAAGTCTTGGGCGGATAAGTTTTTGGCTTGAATAGCGGTGCCCATGGCGCCGTCTAGGACTAAAACCCTTTGTTTTATGGCGGCTTGGAGTGCTTTAATTCTTGCTTGTGAGCTTGAGTGAGTCATGAGAGGCTTTTAGCCCTTATTAATTTTGTTTCGCAAGGGCTTTCCTTTCGTATTACAAGGACTTTTGTTGTTTTAACTTATGATTCAATGGATTCGTCATCTTCCGTGGAAAAAGTTAATTGTGATCGCCTGCGGTCTTTTATTAGCTTTTCTTTTAGGTATTTACGCTATCTTAAGTAGCGAAACCGTCTTTGCTTGGGCCTTTGAGCGCCTTAATCACAGCTTGCCTGGGGATTTAAGCTATCAACATCTAAGCCTTAGTGGGCGTCGTTTAGTTTTAAAGGACCTTCACTATAAGACGGATCAGGGTGAAGCTTTATGGATAGGGCAATTTACCTTTGAATGGAGTCCGGCACTTTTTTATCGGGGTCAACTTAAGGTTAATCTTCTCAAAGTAGAGGGCTTAACTTTGGACTTAAAGGCTCTTCCCAAAAGAAAAGAGGGGGCTTCTCTTAACTGGCGTAGTCTTTTGAAGCTTTTATTAAAGAGGATTAGTCTAGAGTCGGGTCAGTTTAGGGCTTTAAAACTGACCATTAAAGAAGGAGTGAGTCTTTCTTTAGACCAGTTTCTTCTCCAATTAACTCCCCAGGTTTTAGAAAATCAGAGTTTTGCTTTAACCAGTCATGGTGGCCTTTTGCAGTTGGGAGAAGAAACTTTAAAATTACAAGAACTAGTCTTAAAGGGCGATGTGGATATTCCTGTTTTGGGTTCTTCCTTTTTCTTTGTGCAAGAGGCTTCTTCAGATCTTCAATTGGCGGGTTTAGCATGGCGTGACTACGAATTGAGGGATTTTAAAACCAAAGTAGAAGTGGATGGAACACTTTCAGCCATAGAAGAAGCTAGTTTTAAAAGTGATTATGGAGACTTTAAATTAGATGGCTTTGTTGATTGGGAAGAAAAAACCTGGGAACTTAACACAGAAACAACCCGTCCTATTGTTTTAGAAAAAATTCCTAAGATGTCGGAGCGAGTCCCCAGAGTTTTTCAGGAGCTTGCTTGGAAAATTAAGGCCGAGGGCAAGTTTTTGACATTAAAAGATTTAGCCGGAGATTTAGACTTAGAGGTTAAGGCTAAAGGGACTGATGGCGACTATCTCTTGCAAGCTCAAGGTCCCTTGAGAAAGGGCACCTGGTTTTGGGATGAGTTTGCGATTCGTTCTGGCAAGGCAATGGCTAAAGTCCAAGGCAGCATTAGTGCGGCAACACAATCGATAGACGCTAAGGTACAAGTAGAAAACATTAAGATAGAAAATATTATTAATGCAGTCAGTGATCTAGATATCTTTGGTGTGGCCAGCGGAGAGGGTAAAATCTGGGGTTCTTTAAAGGGACCTAATTTTGACGTCCAAGCACGAGGCATGGAGACGGGTTATCAGTTTCTTCATTTTGGTCCTAATCAAGGCACCTTTAAAATCATTGATGGTACTTTAAGTTATGTAGGTTCCTCGCCTCCTAGTGCTTCTTACCAGGCTTCTGTTGAAGTAAGGACTCAGGAGATTTACAAAAAAACCAGGCGCACCCAACTAAAGAGCCGTTTTTCTGGTTTAGAAGCCGAGCGCCTCTTAGAGATACCAGAGATTCAAGGTAAGATCGAAGGTACTTTTGAAATGCAGGCTCAGCCAGAAGGTAAAAAACAAGGCAAGCTACAAGCCAAAGTACAAGACGCCAAGGTCTATGGTTTTTCCTTAGAGTCTATTGAGAGTGAAGGTACGCTAAAAGACCAAGAATTTATCTTAGACCAAGTACGCTTTAAGCCCCAAGGCTATACGTGGCAACAAATACCCCAGCCTGCTTTATTTAGTTTTAATGATGAAGGATGGAAACTAAAAGGCAAGCTCTTACCTGGTTTTGAAATACAAGGACAAGGAGGAGCCCGTCATCCTGAAAAGGCCTTATTACAGGGTCAATTTGATAATATCGATCTAAGACCTTTATTAGCAGCGATGAATTTTCCTGCTTGGGAGTCCTACGGGTGGGGTAAGATCAATATGGACATTGGTATTGGCGGCCGTGCTTCGACTGTGGATTTGCGTTTTGATCGTCTAGAGATGCCTTTAGAAGAAGGCAAACTACGTCTTGTGGAAGCGGCCGAACTTAAAATTACTCCTCCTTGGATGCGTCTTAAGCCAGTGCAGGTAGGATTTGGAAATAAATTTTTTGAGATTTCCGGTAATTATCGTTTTGAGGGAGACTTTGATGTTAAGTTTGAAGGAAGTATTCCTCTCGCTTTGTTTAATTTATTTCCCGAAGACTTTAAAGAAGCCAAAGGAGAAGCCGTAGGCAGTCTAAGTTTGGGAGGCACGTATGAAAATCCGAGTTTGTCTGGAGAATTAGAATTTTCAGGAGCTTCCTTAAGGCTTAGATCCATGGGGCTTAGTTTAGAAAATTTAGAAGGCACCTTAGGGTTAAGCCCACAAAAATTTTTATTTAAAAAATTAAGAGCCCGTACTCAGCAAGGTGATTTGGAGCTAGATGGAGTAGTCAATGTCCAAGGCTTAGACCCCACCTTTTATGATCTCAATATCTTAGCAAGAGAAGTGACTGTCAAAGAGGCTGGAGTTTATCGTCTAATCTTTAGTGGGGAGTTTTCTCTTAAAGGCGAGGCAAGCCATGCCCTATTAAGTGGAGCCTTGGATATTAATGAAGGGATCTATCGTCGCAATTTTGACTTAAGCCAGTCTGGTATTGCCTTGTCTGGAGAAAAGCAAAGTGGAGGGCTGTCTTTTTTAGAGGATTTTCTTTTGGACTTAACCGTGAGATCTCCTGGAGAATTAGCCATTAAAAACAACGTGGCTCAGATTTTTTTTAATAGTGACCTAACGATTTCCGGTTCTTTTAAAAATCCCAAAGTCAAAGGAGCCTTAGAAGTTTTAGAAGGAAGTTTTCAATACTTTACCGTAGAATTTGAAACCGAGCAGGGAAGAATCGAATTTAGAGATGGAGAGCCTTACGTCGATATTGTTTTGAGACGGGACATCGAAAGCAGTCTAGAAACTTTTATTGTTCGTGGACATGTTCAGGGTTATGCCGATAATTTACGCTTGGACTTTTCTAGCGATCCGCCTTTAGACCAACAAAGACTCTTAGCTTTAGTCATTACTGGAGCCTTACCTGGCCAGAGTCGTTCTTTAAACGCAGCCAATTTAGGAGCAGCGGTTATTGCGGGCCAGTTAAGCAGCCTTTTGGCTAGACCTTTAGAGGAAAAATTTAAATTGGATATTTTTAGGATTGAGGCCGCTGATTCTACTAGTGACGCCTTAAGCACCTTGGTTTTGGGAAAAAAACTTACCGATCGTTTTAGTCTTCAGTTTAAAACCGACTTAGGAGTAGACGCCTCGGTTCAAGGTGTGGAGATGGAATATTTGTTACTAGATAATATTTTAATTAAAGCAAGTCAGCTCAGCGATGGAGTATTTGATATTAATCTGGCCTTAAGGTTTGAGCTTTTTTAGCAAGAGTCTTTTTTTAAGTCTCTTAGGGAGCCCATGAATTTTTTTTATAAAAATAAACTGACTTTTTTTATATTCCTATTTTTTATTTTACTTAGTTCTTCTTTAAAAGCTCAAGAAAGACTAGTCGAAGTAAAAGTGGAGGGTTTGGAGAGTCTTTCAAAAGACTTGGTCTTAGAAGTCTTAGGTTGGAAGATAGGTCAGGAATTTTCTTTAAAGCGCTTAGAAAACTCTCTTAAGGATTTAAGAAAATGGGGTCGCTTTGTTGACAGTAAAGTATTGTTAGAAAGTGATGGCAGCCAAGTTTGGCTTACTTATCAGTTGGAAGAAGGTTTTTTAATTAAAGAAGTTAATATCCACGGAAACTATCATCTTTTAGAAAAACAAATCAAAAGAGTACTTTTTTTA
>JAGRNM010000161.1 GCA_020440745.1 Deltaproteobacteria bacterium | reverse complement strand
CACATATAATTCGGCTCCCGAAGGTTTAGATTCAATCTTAGCAGGAAAACGATTAAGGTCTTCTTGAGTTACACTTAAGCTATAAGACTTTTGTTCTTCTCCCAAAGTAAACTCGCGGCGGAACCTAATCACACTAACCTCCGCCTGACTTCCCGAAAGTTTTTGAGGAACTCTGACTTCAGCCACATAACGACCATAGGGCAGAGCTAAGGGTTCATGATAATTAATCTCTCCTACAGTCAAAGACTTAGCTGGTTCGTCTTCTTTACCTTCATAGTTGGCTTGTAATTGTAATTCTCCTGGTTGGGGAAAAGCCGTGATTTTAAGCTCTCCAATAGGAGGAGTCAGGGTTACCTTAAGGCTTTCTTCTCCCTCTTCAACATTAAAACTCTGTTCATAATCTAGGGTCTCTCCCACTCCTGTCAGTTGATAAGTAGCTTTGAGTTTATTGACCCCTGGTTCTAAACGACGACTAAGACTAAAAGGAGTTTGGCCTAGGGATTCTTCCCCTAAATAAACCTGGGCCGGCAAGGGCTGACTGTCTACTTCTAAGAAGAGTACCAAATCTTGAGACTGATCTCCGCCTCCCTCTGGCAAACCCAGTACTTGGTCAGAATTTACCTCTGGAGTTTCCTCAGAACCAGCCGTCCCTCCTTGTCCCGAGGAAGAAGAAGTTAAATAACCCTTAGAATAAGCCCACCAAAGCCCAACTCCTACTATTAATAAAAGCACCAAACCCGAGACTAAAAACAAAAATCCTTTGCCCTTTTTAGCAGCTTTAGGCGACCCTTCCTCTAGAGCTAAAGCTAACTCTTGAGACAAAGCACTAGCGCCCCCTTCTGCCAAGGCAAGCTCTTGACCGTCAGAAGTAGAATCCTCAGGAGGAATCTCTGAAGGAGCTTCTTGAGAGAGGTGACTCTCAAGCTGGGGTTCGGGTTCCACCATAGTAGCAGACTCCTGTGAGACTTCTTCCGCTGGACTCTCTTTGGGTTTTTCTTCGCTTGGCAACTCCACTTTGGTGGCAACTTCATCCTCTGCCGGCAAACGAGGCGTATGCTCGTCAGGAAACTCAAAAGGAGCATCCGTAGGCTCTGTCAAAAAACGTAAAGTATAAATACCAATTTTAATCACGTCCAGGTGATGGATATCTTGCTCGTCACCAATTTTTTGCCCATTGACAAAGGTTCCATTTCTAGAACCGATGTCCCTAATAAAATAATCTTCTCCTCTTTGAATAATGACCGAATGACTACGACTGACGCTATTGTCTTCTAAAATAATGCTATTGGTTGCCGCACGACCTAAAGTACTCTCTTTTTGATAAGCCACCGTAAACCAGGCACCCTGACGGGGCCCGTGGACAATTTCTACTAAAGGAAAGGACTCAGAAGAACGCAAGTGGCTCTTACTGGCTTCAATATCCTCAAAAGGTTTAATTAAAGTTTGCTCTTCCGAGAGGTTTTTAGGAGACTTAGCCATGAACTTTCAATATAAACAGTCTAAAATCATCAATGATTAAAAAAACTTTAGAAATTAAGAGACGTTTTTTAAGCATACTTTAGTGGGAGAACCAAGAAAAATTCTTTTTAAGAAAGAACTCTTGAAGAGCCCAAGACGAAAAAAAAACTATGAAAACCCTTGTTTTTGCCATCTTAATCAGCTTTTTCACCCTTCCTTTTGCCCAGGCGCGTTATCAAGTAAGGCCTTTGGATCAGGCTATCTTGCATAATAATAAAGGAGTCGGCTACTTAAACCAACAAAACCTTAAAAAGGCACTACACGAGTTTAAAATTGCTGCCGAATTAAGCCCAGAATATTCCGATGCCTGGAATAATCTATGTCTGACCTATATTTATCTCAAACAATACCAAAAAGCCGAAGAGTCCTGCCTAACCTCGATTAAATACGATAAAAAATTTGCCTCACCCTACAATCACCTAGCAACTCTTTATTACACCCTGGGAGACTACGAAAAAGCCGCCAGTTGGGCCAAAAAAGCCGTCAAAAAAGAAAAGTTTTTTGCCGATGCCCATTATAACCATGGACTCATCTACGCTAAGCTAGTGGATAAAGACAGCAAGTACTACGAAGAGGCCGAGCAGTCCTTCCGCCATGCAATCGAAGCAGACCCTAGACATTATTTAGCCCATTATGAGCTGGGCAATCTCTACAAAAAACAAAAACGTTATGAAGAAGCCATGATTAGGTATAAATCTGCACTAGAGATTCAGCCCTCTGCCGCCCAAGTATGGAGAGCTCTAGCTGATCTTTACAAACTAGAAGGTCGTTTTGAAAAAGCCGAATTTGCCCTTAATAAGGCCATGGCAGCCAGTGGAGGCAAAGGCCTAGACAATCATCTAAGTTTAGCCGAATTTTACATCCGAGAAAACAACTTTACCCTAGCTAGACGAGAGCTGGACAAAGCTCGGGCCAATGATCCTAATAACCCCAACCTTGCCTTTCAGGAGGCTTATTTTAAACTGGTTGAAGCAGAAAACACCAGAGCCCAAAAAGGTGTAGAAGCCGCCCAGTCTTTGTATCAGCAAGCCATTAATGCTTTCCAAAACCTAGAGTCTACCCTCCCCACTCCTAATGTTTATTATAATATTGGCTATCTCTACAGCCGTGTTAATAATTTTAGACAAGCCCTAGTTTATTTTGAAAAAGCCTTAGCTAAAGACCCTGAACATGCTGATTCTTTATTTTCTTATGCCGTGGTAGAATTAAGTTTGGGCGAAGAAAAGAAGGGTTTTAAAGATTTGTGTCAATTCTTAAAAATCTCTAAAGATCAGTTAGCCCAAGAAACAAAACGTCAAATTGCTAAGGGATTATTTCAACAACACAAAAAAAGCTGCTCTTATTAGTTAGTTGCTAGTCTTTAATATTTAGTATCTAAACAAATCTAAAATATTAAGGACACCCATACTAGAGACAAAACATTAAAACCATGGCCCATTTAGAGATCCATAATACAAAAGAAGATAGCCAATCTTTGGTAGAGATTAACAAAGAACACTTTGTAATTGGAAGAACCGAAGACTGCAATCTGCAACTGGAAGAAAAAGCAATCAGCCGCCGTCATGCCGAAATCAACCTAGAAGATGGCGATTACTTTTTAACTGATCTGCGAAGCGGTAACGGCACTAAGTTAGGCGGCAAAAGAATTCGCGCTTTAGAAAAACAACTTCTCAAAAATGGCGATATTATTGAGATCGAATATTTCCGTCTTCGTTTTATTGGCGAAAGCAGTCCTGAAGAACAAAAGTTTGAAGAAGATACAGATACAGATATCTTAGAAATCAAACTCATTAAAAAAATGATGGAAGCCTTGGACGAAGGCGAGGAACCCAGTCTGGAGGTCTTAAGTGGATCAGGAGCTGGGCTTAAATTTACTTTTAAAGAAGGGCAAGAAAGCGCCACCTTAGGACGCAGTGAAGAAGCGGACTTTTGTATTCCAGACAATGTTCTCAGTCGTCTTCATGCCAAAGTAGAACGCAAATGGGGAGGCATTGTCTTAAGTGACTTAGACAGTAAAAACGGCTGCTTTGTTAACGGAGAAAACATTAAAGAAAAGCTCCTCCGTGATGGGGATCGCATCCTCTTAGGAACCATCAAATTACTTTATAGGGACCCCGGAGAAGTCAAAGCCCATATTGCCCACCAAGAAATTAGTCGTAAGAAAAAAGAAGCCGCTCTTCAAGAAGCAGAAGCTTTGGCTCGCAAGCAATTAGAAGCCGAAAAACAAAAGGCCCAAGAAGAAGCACGTCAGCAAGCGCAAGCCGAAGAAGAAGCTAAGGCTCTAGAAGAAAGTTTGGCCGAAGACGCCAAAAAAGCTGAAGAACAAAAAGAAACAAATAAAAAGCAGTCCTCCTCTCTTCCCTCCAAGACCTCCCAGTCTGCCCCTACACAAGATCAAGAACCTCACTTAGAAAAAGAACCCCTCTCTTCAGCCGAAAAACTTACAATTGTATTGGGAATCTTAGTAGCAATTGGAGCAGTGGTTGCTGTTGTATCTCTTTTGACTTAAACTTTACTAATCTCAAAAAAGATAAGCAAGTTTAGG
>JAGRNM010000160.1 GCA_020440745.1 Deltaproteobacteria bacterium | reverse complement strand
CGTATTGGCTTGTCTAAAAAGCTCTGGCGTCACTAGATTAACTCTTTTATCCGTACACTGGGCCGAAAGAATCGTGGCAATTAATAATTCAAAAGGGGAAGAATGAATCAACGCACACTCAGCCTCAGGGTAGAGTTTTTTAAGCTTACGAAGAATTGTGGAAATGGGCGGAGTTTTTTTAATAATCTCCCCCACTAAACACTAAACACCAAACACTAGAAACTAAAAAATAGGCGTATGCGGGCTCGAACCGCAGACCTCTACGATGTGAACGTAGCGCTCTAACCAACTGAGCTATACGCCTTGGTGCAAAAAGAGTTAGCGAAAAGCTTAAAGGCTTGGCAAGGGGGAAGTGGACCTTAATTTAAGTTCAAATGAAAAAGTAAGTTATCCTTCTCCCATCGACTTAGCCACTTGCAAAAGACTTTTCTTGTCTTTGCTATGGGCAATGTTTCGGTAGGAAAAAATCAATTCTATTTCTTCTGGGCTTAAAGGACCTGTCTGTCCTTGGTCAAGGTCGGTAAAGAGTTGCCAAATTTCTACACCCAAAACTTCGGCCAGTTTAGGAATATAAAGCAAACGAAGATCACTAGTACCTTTTTCAATAGAAGAATAAGTACTTTGCCCAATACCCAGCTTTTTAGCCATTTGCCCCTGGTTAAGGCCTAAGCTTTTACGCAAACGCCAAACTTTTTCTACCACCTTTGTTGATAAACTAGATCCCATTTTTATTTTATTATTAAAAAAGATAATTTGGTGCAAAAATATCAATTTTTTGGTAATTTTATTAACTTAATTTCCAAAAAATTGATAAAATATACCAACTTTAACAATAAAAAAGGAATTTTTATGCAAAACGAAGAGCCAACGGGACTTTTTTAGGAAGTGAAAAAATTGTTTTAGACTTAATGAAACATTACCTTGAGCATACCCAACTAGAGTGGAGTGAAACGAAAATAGTCATCGGCTTTTCTTACACCTAGGGATAAATAAGGACTAAAGAGGTTTTTTTACCCTAAGGGCTTAAAAAACTGAAATCTAATCAACAAACCCTTCGATTTACGTGCTTAAAAAATAGTTAAAAAAGTCCTTAACTCTTGATCTTTTTACGAGTCTTAGTTTAGGTATTATAAACAATTTTATTTTATCAAAAACATCAAGGGAGAAGGTTTTCCCCCCTTCTTTTTAAAGATGACTAGAGGTATCAACAACACTCCCGTCCAAGGACAATATCAGGACAAAGATATTGTCATGACAAAAATCCAAAAAAACGGTGAAGAGCTTATCTATTATGACATTGATGGCAAAAAAGGCCTGGATGCTGTCGAGATAGATGGACAAGTCTTTGTCAAAGACCAAGAGGCGGAGAAAAATTATCAAGCCTATTGTCAAAGAGAAGGCCGAGACGTTTGCGATCAGGTACAGATAGACCCAAAAAAGATCGCCAAGTATCAGTTAAATTTTGCATCCGAAAACCGACAAGCCGTCCGCACGATCCGACACTTCTTAGCCAAAAAAACTCGCGCTGCCAAAAGGGCAGACCGTCAGCAAGAAGACCCTAAGCAAGCTTTTTTTAAAGACCAAACTCGTGTGCTTTGGCTAAGTTTTCAACGTTTACTAGACCCCAATCCCCAATCCGGTGTTAATGAGATAAAGATCACAGTGGCGGATAAAAAACTCAATGCCTATATTTTTAATGCCGCTCAAAAAGACCTACCTAGACCTCTACAAAGGGCCATCGAAAAACGAGTCGATTTTTTGCTAAAGGCTGGGATTATTGTAGTGGAAGAAAGTTAGAATAAAAGATTCACTCTTACTCGCCCCTTGTTTTGGTACCTGCTTTAAATTCTCTCATACTGGTTGCAGCACCATAGTTGACGCTATGTCTTAGATTACCAAGCTTAAGTTGGCTTTTTTCATTAGAGCCCGGTAATCCCTGTTCAATCGCAAAGTCCTTGGCACCTACAATTAGCCAACGGTCACCTATTTCGCTAAAAAGGGCCAAGCCAAAGGTGTTAACCAATATAGAAGAACCACTAATACTTAAACCTTGCATTAAAAAATAATTACAATTCTTGGGATCTGTGCAAATTCCTTCTTTTGCGTCTTGCTTAGTAATTCCTAAGCTTTTTAAAAAGTCATAACCATTGGGACGCTTAGCCAAAGTTTCTGGAGAAGGGATAGGGGCTTCTCCACTAGCTTGAACAAACTCTACAGGATGGGGAGTAAATAAAGCAAAGGCAGGAAACCTACCTAATGGTCTTAAATTAGTAGCTTTTAAATCACCCTTTAAGGAATCTAGTACAGGCCCTTCTCCATGATCCACAATTTCAAAGCTGGTTAAGTTGCTAATCCTTAAATCGCCTTCTGTAAAACCCACAGCGGTGCTAGCTTGCCTTGGATCCATAGCTAAGACATGACCCTCAGGGTCCATCAATATAGCGGCCCCTCCAATATTAGCCATAATTTCAAAAGGGGTATGGCCTTTTGCTGGATCTACTTCCAACAAGAAACTGTTGGGATTAAGCCTGAGTAAGCCTCTACCCCGTATACTCATCCCATCTACTAAACCAACAAAACCAAGGTAAGGACCTATGCCAATGGTTTGCTTACCCGTACCAATTTTAGAATCCTCAAAATCCCAAGTAGCTTCTAAACTAACCCCCTCATTATTCACTCCAAATTGAGCATCCACAAAACGACTATGCATTGGTATATTAAAATGACGGCCTTCTGTGCCTATATAAAGCACTTCAGCTCCTAGAGATAAGTCAACTTGTGGCTCTAACTCCTCTATGGGAATAATTTCTCCTGTTGTTAAGTCTTCTTCACCCTCTAGAAGCATGGTAGCCTTAAAACCACCACTTATATCTCCCGATTCTTCTTGAGCTCTAGCAATTAAAGCGGCTCTTTGGGTTGCAAAGTCTTCTGAAGTAGGAACGTCTTTCTTGGTTTTCCCAAAAGCGTTTTTTTGAGAATCTAATAAAGAAGGTGGTGGTGGAGTTTTAGTCTCTTTATCAATAATAGCCTGTAGCGCTTTATCATCACGATCAGCCAGACCCTCTTCAGTATAGGCTACAACTGTTCCAGCTTCTGTTTCGGCTGTAAAAGTGCCTTGTCCCTGGATACCAAAAGACATTTCTCGCACTACCTGGACTCTCTCCTTAGGCTTAGGGGCAAGGGGAATGTTCAATACAGGTAAGACGTCGTTTCTAAGAAAAGCCCAAGCTCCTGCAAGGCCTGTCTCTCCAATGGGTATTTCTTTACTAGAAAAAACAATGCGGGTGAGTACATTAATACCATCCGCGCCTAACTTGGTAAGATTACCACCAAAACCCACCTCTAAGCTCTCGTCAGCTACTAATCCTATACCGTCTTCGTTTTCTACTCTGACTTCAACTGTACCTGCTAGATTATCTGTCTTAGCATCCAGTTTGGTGATCACTACCTCATCACCAGCAATTTCTCCTCCCAAACCAGCAATCCTAGCATCTCTACCGGAGACACCTTCTAGGACAAAATGGGTTCTATCTACTATGGGGTCTCCATCTTCTCCTTTTTTGACTAGGGCCTGGTAACGAGCCTCTTCAAAATGAAGACCACTTAAGCCACCCAACATGTCTACCGCTGTATCCTGTAGGGTGATATTACCAGCTACTTCTCCATTAGAGTTGGCTACAGGCTTGATATCGGTAAGACCATTTTTAATATAGTAGGCAAGGGCCTTTAGATTAAGGTTGCTAATAGCCACCTGGCTTCCTACTTTGCCGTCCCCATAGATGACATTGTCTATGCTGAGATCACTATTGATACTAACTAAAATATCCTCATCATCAAACTCTAGATGCCAACCTCTTTCACTATCATCTAGGACTGGTTTATACTTAAAACCAATATAGCCTTTTTCTAAGGAAATGCCGTTTTTAATTTCTAGCTTATAGTTACCAAACTCTAAAACTAAAGGCTCTTGCTCACCTTCTTCATTGACCGAGTTAAGGTTGTCGATCCCAAAATTTTCTAGGCCAATATGAATCTCTAAGGCAGGATAGTTTTGATCTCCACCCCCTGGTA
>JAGRNM010000015.1 GCA_020440745.1 Deltaproteobacteria bacterium | reverse complement strand
TTCAAGTAGCCTTGGGCGGTATGGTTTTTCGTTTGGACGATCAAAGTCCCATCGAAGGCGCCCGTGTGGTGGCTTTAGATGCCAACTATAATCCTGTCAGTACCGTTGCAGTCACAGACGCTGACGGTGCTTATACCTTAGAAAACATCTTTCTCTCCGTGGATCGTAATTCTGAAACGGGCGAACTAAGCCAGCCTTCGGGTTCGGTCTTTTTATATGTGACGGCTCAGGGTTATCAGAGCTTTCCCGGTGGTGTAAGGCAAGCCCTACCCATTGATATTTCGGAGGCAGTTCCTGCCGAGGGTGATGGTGCCACAGGATTTTTCTTAGATAATGCGCTGACCGATGTGGGACTGATTGCCTTACCTGAAGGTTCTAGCACTGCTTCGATTGAGGGAAGCGTTAGTTTTCCCCAAGCCAACTCAGAAGGAGAGGGCGGTTTTAACTTTGTAGGAGCCTTAGTGGTGGCAGAAGATGCTTCTGGTCAAGGTTATACAGCTATTGCCGACCGAGAAGGTGGTTATAAGATCTTTAACCTAAGTGCTGGTGATTATTCTGTTAATGCCTATGCCAAAGACATTAGTTATATTCCTCAGAATACGACCTTAGCTGATGGAGGGACGGCAACAGTAGACTTAACTTATAATGAAGGCGAAGGCACTACGGCTACCCTTAATGGCAGTGTTCAATTTGTCAATCCTGGCAACGGGGACGCTACTTCGGTCATCTTAGTCTTAGAGTCCACCTTTGATGAAAACTTAGTGCGCGGTAATCCTCCTCCTGGTTTAAGAGTAGAGGTAGGTTCTTCTAATTCTAGCTTTAGTTTAGAAGGTATCCCTCCGGGTAACTATGTGATCTTGGCAGCCTTTGAAAATGACTTTTTGGTTAGAGATCCAGATACTTGTATTTCTGGAACGGACTTGATTTATCAAAGCTTTGGTGCTGGAGAAGTCATTGACGCCGAAGGCTTTAAAGTGACGGGTGCCTTAGACGTGATCTCTCCTGGGGCCGATGGGATTGGCTTGGTAGACGTAGTAGATCCTATCTTTACCTGGGATGATGATTCTTCAGAAGACACTTATACACTTAAGGTCTTAGATAGCTTTGGCCAAGAAGTTTGGTCTACTAGCATTGATGGTACTAGTGGTAGCAATCCAGAGGTAACTTATAACGTGGATGGTACCGGTGTTGGATTAGCTGAGGCCTTAGTGCCTGGATCTTATACTATCAGTTTAAGGCCGTGTCTTCTAAGGATGGTTGTGAGCTCTCTACCACCGAAGACTTAAAAGGTGTTTTCCTTTATCAGCCTTAGAGTAGGTGTTTTTTTTTAAATTTAATATCATGGATGCCGGCCTAAGCTTGTCTTAAGGCCGGCTTTTTTGTAGGAGTTTTGTCATGGAATCTAAACCCAAAAAAAGAGATTTTCCCCATTGGGAGAGTCTTTATCAAGAAAGCCCTATAGAAAAAATGCCTTGGTTTTATAAAGACTTAGATCCTGATATTAAAAAAGCACTTAAAGACTATCAAGTCCCCTTGGGTTCTTGTTTAGACCTAGGAACGGGTCCTGGTACTCAGGCGGTGGCTTTAGCTAGTTTGGGTTTTATAGTCACTGCCACGGATCTTTCTGCCAAGGCCATTGACTTGGCTCAGTCCAAGGCTCAAGCTCAGGCACTTAAGATCCAGTGGCAGCAGGATGATTTTTTAAAGACTCAATTAAAAACTAGCTTTGACTTAGTGATTGATCGAGGGGTTTTTCATATCTTTGAAGAAGAGGGCAGGCAACAATACTTAAAAAACATGCAGAAGCTTTTAAAACCTGGTGGCTATTTATTTTTAAAATGCTTTAGCAAAAAAGAAACCAGAGAAGAAGGGCCCTATCGTTTTAATCCAGAAGAGATTGAAGCTTACTTTAGTCCTTACTTTGAGATCTTGAGTATTAAAGAAACTGTTTATTACGGTACGCTGGATCCTTGGCCTAAGGCTTTGTTTATGGTGATGAAAAGGCTATAGTTCATCTTTATAAAATATCTAATGAGATGTTTTGAAGTCAGCTTCTGGTAAAAGTGAATTAATTTTAGCTTTAGACAAAACCCATGCTATTCTTCCTAGGTTATTGGGTTGGAAAATAGTATAGGGGGAAATAAGGCGAGATCCAATAAGGTGTAAGGTCTTGGCTACGGCAGAATCTTTTGTTGCAGAGTATATTAATAATCGCTCAATTAAGTTTAGTCTGCGACCGGTGGCGCTTTGTGTAATGATTTTATGATGGCTTTGTAGATTTTTGCGATGCTTACGTCGATATTTGGCCAATCCTGTTTCTAAAGATTCTTTTTTCTTTAAATACATTGAACAAGTATCTGCTAACCATTCTGCGGACTGAAAAGCCCATCCAATCCCGATTCCCCAAACTGGATCAGAAGCTAAGGCGGCATCCCCAATTAATGCCAAGCCTGGCAAACTAACTTGTCTAGAAATTATTTTTAGGTTGTTAGACTTTAAAAAAGGAGAAACACGTTTAGCTTTACGAATAGGAATACTTTGTCTTGGTAAGTTCTCAAATAATTGAATAAACTTTTCTTCATAATTTTTTTGCCAAGTTTCATATTTTTCTTTGGTAAGAAAACAAGCTAATAAAGTAAGGTTATTATCAGTGGGAAAACTATAGGCAAGGTCAGGATTTAGGATCCACATTTTTGCCTTATTATTGGAGGTTAGGGGTAAGTTTTCATAATAGGCAGCATAACCAAAGCGTCCATGAGGATAGTTTTTTTCTTTAACTTTTGCCATCTTAGCAATAGCCGACATTCGGCCATCAGCCCCTACAGTTAGTTGTGCTTTAATTTGGACCTTATGTTTTGTAGAGTCTTCTATCTCTATGCCTAGTATTTTATTTTTAGTTTTTAATAATTGATTACAGCGATAACCAAAAAAGGACTCAACCCCAGGTGAGCTTTTAGCCATTTGTTTTAGTATTGGGTCCAATGTCTGACGACGTATGTTTACTCCTCTAATCTTTTCTTCAAAATTTTTATCATGATTGTTCTGGAACCATCCCCAAGGAGACCAAAAATCAACTGAACCAAAGTTGGCACCGGCTTTTTCTAATTTTTCTAATAATCCCAGGCGGTCAATGGTGGGAATAGCACTGGATTGAATATAGTGAGTACATATTTTTTTATAATATTTAGGCTCCTTATGCTGCTCTATTAGAGCAACTCTTAAGCCTTGTTTTCCAAAGAGCATAGCTGCAGTACAACCAGCAATACTAGCTCCAATAATGACAACATCAAATTCTTTTTTTATAGGTTCCATGGTTAATTCCCATTTTTAATGCTATATTTAGCAATTTGATTTTAAACTTGATGTTGTTTTGGATAGGAAAGTAAGGGCTTTATTTCAATGATTACACTGGACAAACTAGTGATATCTTTTAACAAACTAAATTCTTACTTGATGCTTTAATATCTTTTAAAATATTTATAGAAAATGAGTATGGCAAGACTTTCAATTAGTTATATAAAAGTGCTGTGCGACGTTTTATCGCAAAATGGAATTAACTATCAAGCTTGTTTAAAAGATGCGGGGATAGATAAGTCATTACTTAAAAACATAAATAGTTTTGTGCCTGTTGAAAAGCATATTAAGTTGATTGAAGAGGCAAATGCAAAGTTAAAGAATCCAAGATTAGGCTTGCTTATGGGAGAAGCAACCCACCCAGGAACTTTTCATTTGCTTGGATATCTTTGCATTAATAGTGCTAATTTGAGAGAAGCTTTCCATAGTTTTAATAGGTATAAAAACATTTTTAGCAGCGAGGCTAAGAAGTTAAGCCTAGAAACTAAAGGCGATAATACCCGCTATATTTATCAAGGTATTTCTTATAATCCACTTTATGACCGTATCCGTAACGATTTTATTCTTAGTTCAGCTTTAACTATTGTTCGTCTAATTGTTAATCAAAAGAATATTAAGGCCAAAGAAGTGACCTTTACTCACCCGCCTACTTGCTATATTTCTAGTTATAAAAAATTTTTTGGATGTTCTGTTCGTTTTAATCACTCTTATAATTCAATTGCTTTTTCTTCTAAACTTTTTGATCAATCTTTTTTTCATGCTAATTCTGATTTATATAAATCAATTGAGGAAGAAGTAAAAAGGGTCTTGTTAGAAGAGGATGAAAACCTTTCTTTAAAGGATCGCGCTTACTATTATATAAGTAAAAACTTTTTAGAGGGTTTCCCTAATATGGCTGATCTTAGTCAGCATTTAAAGATAGCCCCTCATGGTTTGCGGAGAAGGCTTAAAGAGGAAGGTAGTAGCTATGAGGAGCTTATAAAAGTATGCTTTAAAAAAATTTCTTCTAAATTAACCTTGGACCCTAAATTATCTAATACTGAGATTGCCTATATGCTAGGTTATTCTGAGCCTAGCGCTTTTTACCATGCTTTTAAAAGAGCTTTTGGGATGTCTCCTAGTGAGTATAGGCTAAAGTTTAAAGTATAGAGGACCTCGGTAGCTTAGGATTTTTGCTAATAAAATCTTTTATTAGTTTGTTAATCCTATCGGGAAACTCATGCTGTACCCAATGACTTGATTCTTTGATAAATTCTACTTTCCCTTCATGACAGTAGCTAATGCTAGGTTTTGCTAATTCACTGCCTAAAAATTGATCTTTTTCCCCCCAAATTAAAAGAGTAGGTGTGTTAATTTGAAAGTTTTCTTTAGAGTTTCTTTTAAACCGATTTAAAGAGTCACGAAAGGAGGCTCTATACCAATTAATCATTGATTTCAAACTATTAGGCTGGCTCCAGGCTTGGGTGTATTGTTGAATGTCTTCTTCTGAAAAAGTACCTTTCAGGCTAGTGGTTTTTAATATTTTTCGAAGTAGCTGAAAGTTATTTCTTTTAACAATAAATTCAGAAAAATAGGGGAGTTGAAAAAAGAACATATACCAGCTTCGTAAAGTTTGACGCCAATTTCTTCCTAGAGCATCTAGCATTACCTTAGGGTGAGGAACGTTTAGAATAACTAAGCGTTTCAGACGTTCGGGCCATTTCATAGCAAAATACCAGGCAACGGCACCACCCCAGTCGTGGCCTACTAGGTTAATACGTTCATAGCCTTTGGCATCCATTAAACCAGCAATGTCTTGGATTAAGTTTTGAACTGAATAATCTTGGATAGATTTAGGCTTGTCGCTTAGGTTGTAGCCTCGTTGATCGGGAACGATTGCCCTAAATCCATGGTTAGCAAAGTAAGAAATTTGTTTTTTCCAACCATACCAAAATTCGGGAAATCCATGTAAAAAGATAATCGGTTCGCCTTTACTTGGTCCATCTTCAACCACATGGAGTTTAATGCCGTTGGTTTGAATATATTGTTTTTTAATCATAGTATTAGCTAGGTTTGATAAATAATAAGGAGCATTATTTTAAATTGAAAAATATTTAAATAAAAGTAAAAAGGAAAGTAAAAAGGTTTTTCAATGATTTAAAAAAACAAAAAAGTGATCTTTTTAAATTATTAGCTTAAATTTAAAAAGATCCTTAATCGTTTTATGAGAGGAGGTTTTAGTTTTCTAAGATCTCGGTCTAGCTGAGGGGCTTGCTTATTTAGTTTTGCTACCTCGGCAAAGTATTAATAATTTTTCATCAACCCTTTTAAAAAAAATAAGGAACTTTATCATGGAAACATTTTTAAGAGATAATGGAAATATTTCTTGGACAGAACTGACTACCAATGACCCAGAAGCAGCCTGTCAATTTTACACTCAAACTTTTGGATGGCAATATGAGACTATGAATATGGCTGTGGGCACTTACCATGTGATTAAAAATGGAGAACGGGCC
The DNA here is from genome assembly GCA_020440745.1 of Deltaproteobacteria bacterium. Classification (GTDB taxonomy): domain Bacteria; phylum UBA10199; class UBA10199; order DSSB01; family DSSB01; genus JAGRNM01. Next base: position 8,041 of record JAGRNM010000015.1, on the reverse strand, counting down.
ATCGGAGGTATTATGAAAACTCCTGAGCAAGCTCAAGGTCAGCCTCCTACTTGGACGAGCTATGTCTCAGTAGATAATGTAGACGAGACGGCTAAAAAGATTCAAGCCGCTGGCGGTAAAATTATCGTACCTGCCATGGATATTCCTCAGGTAGGACGTTTAATTGTTTTGCAAGACCCGCAAGGGGCCATGATTGCAGCCATTACTTATGCAGCACAAAGTTAATTTTTTAAATTCATTAATTAGCATTTGAATAGCCCAGCCACGCTGGGCTATTTTGTATTGATGCCTTCTCAAGTTATCAAAACTAAAACTAGACCGATCAAGGCTTGGATCCAAGGAGTGCCTGTAGAAGCAGAAGCCCTGCAGCAGTTAAAAAACATAGCTTCGCTTCCCTTTATTTATCGTCATGTGGCGGCCATGCCTGATGTTCATCTAGGTAAGGGGGCTACGGTAGGTAGTGTGATTCCTACTCAAAAAGCCATCATCCCTGCAGCGGTAGGCGTTGATATTGGTTGTGGTATGGTGGCACTAAAGACTTCTTTAAAGGCTAAAGACTTGCCAGAAAACTTAAAGAGTATACGTCTTGCTGTTGAAGAGGCGGTACCCCATGGTAGGACCCATCATGGCCGTCCTGGAGATAAAGGGGCATGGACTAGACTGCCTAAAAAAGTTTTAGAGCATTGGTCTGTGTTAGAAAAAGACTTTAAGTTAATTTTGGCTAGTCATCCTAAAATAGGATCTCATAATAGCGTGCATCATCTAGGATCCTTAGGCACGGGCAATCACTTTATTGAACTATGCTTAGATCAAGACCAATCCCTTTGGATCATGTTGCATAGTGGCAGTCGTGGAGTGGGCAATCGTATTGGGACTTATTTTACCCAGCTTGCTAAAAAAGAAATGGGGCGTTTCTTAGCTAATTTACCGGACCAAGACTTAGCTTATTTTAAAGAAGGGACTAAGTATTTTAAGGATTATGTTCAGGCAGTGGGTTGGGCGCAGGACTTTGCTGCTTACAATCGCAAGATTATGTTAGAAAATGTCATTGAGATTTTACGAGTCTCTCCTGACTTACCTGATTTTCAACTTTTGGAAGAAGCTATTAATTGTCATCATAATTATGTAACGAGTGAAAGGCACTTTGGCCAAAAAGTTTGGATCACCAGAAAAGGCGCGGTAAGGGCGGGCTTAGGGGAATTAGGCATCATCCCTGGCAGCATGGGTACCAAGTCTTACATTGTGCGGGGCAAGGGCAATGACCAGAGTTTTCATAGTTGTTCTCACGGAGCGGGTCGTAAGATGTCTAGGACTAAAGCTAAAAAGACCTTCAGTCTAGCCGACCACGCCAAAGCCACTGAGGGAGTCGAGTGTCGTAAGGATGCTGAGGTCTTGGATGAGACCCCTGAGGCTTATAAAGACATTGATCAAGTCATGGCAGCGCAAAGCGATTTAGTAGAAGTGCTTTATACTTTAAAGCAGGTTTTGTGTGTTAAAGGGTTGAGTCTTTTTGTTAGTTATTTTAATTCTTAAGATCTATATCTATTCTAGATTCCAAATTTTTCAAGTTTTTCTTTGCGATTTTTCCAGTCAGGAATCAAATTTTCTAGAAGTCTATAGAAAGCTTTGCCATGGTTTTTATGAAAGGCATGACATAGTTCGTGAACAACGACGTATTCTATGCAACTGGCAGGAGCTCCAATGAGTTCGAGGTTTAGGAGAACCTTACCGGTTTTGGTAAAGCTGCCCCAGCGTTTTTTCATGGGCTTGATGATGAGTTTGGGCTTGGGAATATTATTGGCTGGCATTTTTGGCCACCATTCTTGAAGTTTTTTATCAAAGTAGAGTTTCGCCTTTGCTTTCATCCATGATTGTAGCAGTAATCTAACTTTTTTAGAGTTAGGGTAATTGACTAAGGAGACGAACAAAAATCTTCCAGAAAGCTTGACTTGGTCTTCATGCCCCTTCTTGACCTTCAAACGGTATTGTCGGCCCAGATAGTGGAAGGATGCCCCACTGACATAAGTTTTGCTTGGTTTGCCAGGCAAGTAATCGGAAAAATAGACCTGTTGCCGGATAATCCAAGGGGCGCGTTTTTTTACTTTGGATCGAATGCTTTCAAGATCTGCCTCTTGGGGAGCGGTTACCCGGATTTTTAAGTCAGGGTAGACACTAATGGCCAAGGTCTTTCGGGCAGAGCGGAGGAGATAATAGGAGATTTGTTTTGATCCAAATTGAATCTTATCGATGTGTTGGTTTTTTAATAAGTCACTCATGATGCATATTGGTTTTTTGCAATATTGATAACTTGTTGAATAAAATAGTCCATCTCCTGGGTGCTAAGGGTTAAGCCAGTAGAGTCTCTTAGCTCAAAAATTAAATCATCAATACCATTCATCATTTTATTGAGTGTCTGCCCATCTTGCACCCAGTCTACTTTTTTGAATCGGAGGATAGTTTCTTCTATCTTCATCGCAAGATTTGCCGAAATTTGTCTAGCTTCTTGTTGTTTGAATTGATTTTTAATCATTTCCAAGCTTTGTCCGTAAACAGCTTTAGCAAAGTTCCTACCTTTGAGTATTTCAGGGGTATCCTCTCCGGTACGATTTTGGATTGCTTTTGAAGTTTCAGAAATTTTAGCCAGGTATTCGGCATCGGAGAGGCGTTTTTTTCTCCAATCATCGATGGTTTTCATGAGTAGGACTGAAAACTTGGTATAAAAGACGGGGTCTTCTGCCATGCGTTCATGGATGGTTTTTTTGAGACGATGGGCAATCGTGTCGGCCTTGGAGGCTGGGTTGGCTATCTTAGCGACTTCTTGGTTAAATTTTTCTTGATCAAAAATATCTACTAGCTCGGTAATTTTGACAATCTCGTCCGCTCCCACATAGGTATCCAAGAGTTTTTGAATTTTGATTTCGTATTCTTTAAAATCCACCGTTTCGGCATAGCGTCTTTTGACGGATTCTCTTAGTTGGGAGAAAAATTTTAGATCCTTTTTGTAGCGCTCCATATCCTCCATCGAAGTCTCTTCCACAAAACGGACGGTGGATAAAGCTAGAGCAAAAGTACGGGAAAAAATGGAGAGTCTTCGATAAAATTCTGGGCGGAGGGATTCGTCTCCCAGGTAAATTTCAAAGGCCTCAATATCAAGCTGGTTTTTGATGGTTTTAAACATTTGCCAAAGGTTGGTGTGTCTTTGTGGGAGTTTAGACACCTCCGTTTGGATGTTTAAGATAGAACCTACTAAATCTTCTTCGGCAAAATCCGCCAAGGCTCCATAGGTGGTGAGGGCGTGGTCAAGATTACCCAAGATGCCGTAATAGTCGATGATATAGCCATAGTCTTTACCCTCACAAAGCCGGTTGACTCGGGCGATGGCTTGCAAAAGACCATGGTCTTTTAGGCTTCGGGTAATATAGAGGACCGTATTTTCGGGCACGTCAAAGCCGGTTAATAATTTGTCGACCACAATGATGATTTCGGGATTTTTTTCTTTTTTAAATTGTTCAATCAGAGTTTGGTTGTAATTTTCTTCGTTGCCATATTTTTGCATCATCTTTTTCCAAAAACTTTGAACCTCGTCACTTGGTTCTTCATCGATGTCTTCGTGATTTTCCCGCGAGTCCGGCCCTGAGATAAGGACTTGGCTATGAACAAGTCCAAATTCATCCAAGTATTTTTTATATTTGAGAGCAGTCGCCTTGTCCTGAGTTGCCACTTGGGCTTTAAATCCCGTCTGATGCCAGTTTTTAAAAAAATGCTCTGAGATGTCATAAGCAATCAGTTTGATTTTTTCTTCTGCCTTGTTGAGCTGATTGGCGGTGGAGAATTTCTTTTTGAGGTCTTTTTTTTGTTTTTTGCTCAGGTTTTTAGAGACGCGTTCAAACCACTCATCGATGGTCTTTTGGTTGACATCCTGCAAGGCATGCCGGCCTTCGTATAAAAGAGGGACCACGGCTTTGTCTTGGACGGCCTGGTCCATGGTGTATTTATCAATGATGCCACCAAATTTTTGGGCGGTGTTTTTTTCCTTTTTCATTAAGGGGGTGCCGGTAAATCCAATGTAACAAGCCTTAGGAAAAACCCCCCGCATGTTGGCGTTGAAGCTCCCGTATTGGGAACGATGGCTCTCATCCACTAGGACAAAGATGTCCGGGGAGTTGTTTTTGGCGGCACTGCGGAGGGCGGTTTCAAACTTATTAATGACGGTGGTGATGATCTCCGTCTTAGGCTTATTAATAAGTTGGCTTAGGTGCGTGCCTGTTCGGGCTTGTTCGGGGTCGAGTTCGCAGTTTTTAAAAGTCCCCTTGAGCTGAAAATCCAAGTCCTTGCGGTCGGTGACCAGGATGATCTTGGGGTTAGAGATAAAGGGTGTGAGCGCAATGGCCTTGGCTAGCATGACCATGGTTAAGGATTTTCCACTGCCTTGGGTGTGCCAGATGACACCGCCTTGGCGACGGCCGGCTTGGTCTTTGTTGAGAATGCGGTTTAAGGTATTTTGGACGGCGTTATATTGTTGGTAGCGAGCGATTTTTTTGTGCGGCTGGTCAAAGACGATAAATTTGAAGATCAAGTCTAGGAGTCTTTGGGGTTCGCAGAGACTATAGAGGCAGCGGTCTTGCTCGGTAATCTCGCGAGGGCCGACTTTTTGGAGTTGGTCCAAGTAGTCTTGGTGTCTATCCAAGGCTGAGCGAAAGGTTTTATTTTTTTGGGCCTCGGTGAAGGGTTGATTGATTAGGGTATTTAGATGGTTATTTTGGAGAGATTCTTCTCTCCAAAAGGACCAAAACTTGGGCACGGTGCCGGTGGTGGCGTATTTGGCGTCATTGACACTTAAGGCGATTAAGATCTGGGAGTAGATAAAAAGGTTGGGGATCTCGCTCGCTTTTTGGTTGCGTAGGTGTTGGGAGATGGCTTGTGTGATACCAATATTTCGTTTTTTGCATTCGATGACTACTAAGGGGATGCCGTTGACAAACAAGACCAGGTCCGGCCGCCGAGTTTCTTTGCTGGCTATTTTTTCTACTTCAAATTCTTCGGTGACATGGAACTGGTTATTGGCTGGGTTTTTCCAGTCAATGTATTGGAGGGCAAAGGATTTGGTGTCGCCGTCAATGGTTTGCTCGAGGCTTTTGCCTAGGGTTAAGATGTCGTAGATTTTTTGGTTGGTGCGGATCAGTCCGTCGTAAGAGATGGTCTTGAGGGCGTTGACAGCGTTTTCGATATTGGCATCGCTAAAGGGGTAGTTTTTGCCTTTGTAGGTGATGGAGTTGAGGGTTTTGAGTTGGGTTTTTAGGATGTCGTCTAGGATGACGTTACCGAGTTTGCCGCCGCGGAGGGATAGGGTTTCGCTAGGGGTGAGGTATTGGTAGCCTAGGTTCTGCAGGAGGTGCAGGGCGGGGATTTGGGAGTTGTGGGTTTCTTGGAAGGAGGGGGAAATCATGGATTTTCCTTTCGCAAATATCTTATTCCTTCTTCTGTAACTGAAACTACATAAGGGCTATCCCATCTCATTTCGGGAATATGCTTTAGGTATTCAATTGGAATACTGTGAATTAGGTTTTCAAAATCATTGCTTTTACTCTCAAAATCTTTATCAATTGAATAAAAATCAGCTATTACATTAAAGTTATATTTTTTACGGAGTGTTTCATCATCCCAGAAAATGGAGCCATTGGTGCTACTTATTATTAATTTATTGGTGCCAGCTTTGGTCTGGGTATCATAGAGAAGTCTTAAAAGTTTTGCTTGTGGTGGCGAAAGAGGTCTGTTTTTGCTTATGGCATCATTCGTCTTAATATCATCTTTATGTATTAGACTGGGGCCGTAAATTGTAAGAAATGATCCTGTAGCAATTTGTATTATACCTATTGCAGTAATAATAATTCCCCAATTATTAGTCATATATTTACCCTTATTTTTCCTGTTAGGAGATTTTGCATAAGACCCTGTTTTTGAGATTCAAATTTTTTCAAAGTTTCTTTATTGATTTTCATTATTTTATTTAGACGATCTAGATAATTACAAATAGCAATTTGCTGATTAAAATTTGGCAATGAAACCTCTAGCGACTCTATTTTCTTTGAGCTTATATTAGGTTGTGCCCCGCCAGCTGCAATTTCAAAAATTTTTGGCTGAAGAAAAACTAATAAATAAAAGATAATTCTTGAATCAACTTTGGATGAATCAACAACTTCAAATTTTCCAACCCGCTGATTTAAGAGAGCTCTTTTATCTGAATAATAGATGCCAAATTTACCAGTTGTTGCACCAGACATTGCAATTAGGACATCGCCCTTTGATACAAGGAAGTCATTGAATCGTTCAAAATATTTATCTTCAACATAAACTCCATTATTAGAAACTAATCCATTGGATATATTTGAGATTCTTATGACAGGAATGCCGTTTTTAACAAATTCATTGCTTTTGAAAGCATAGCCATTTTTTATTTTGAAAAAATTTCCAAGTTTATCTTTATGACTTTTTTGAGAAAGGAGTATTTTTAATAACGTTTTAAATTGGGACTCTATTTTATTTATTAGAGTCTTTATAATTCCAATCCCCCGATCCCACGTTGCCAAAATCTCGGCTATTTTTTTCTGCTCAGGAAGAGGGGGTAAATACAAATAATATTCACCTAGTTCTTCGCGATTAATCTTTGGAATGCCAGTGCGACCAGATTGTTCAATTGCAAATTTAGTAAAATCGTCTGAAATCAACACATAATATAAATACGAATTGAGAAGCCTTATCTTCTTTGCAAAAAGGGGATACATGTCAGCGCTGCACAAGCAATCTACAGGAGCAATGGTTGCCTTTTTTAAATAAGGTCGTATTTTTGAATAAATAACTTGGCCTTTTTTTACTAGAAACTTTCCGCTTATAGCATTTTGTTTCATTGCTATTTCTAAATGCAGAATAGGACCTCCTCCTTCAGGTATATGATTAGGAGCAACTAGTGGCATAGAACTATAGGGGTCAATTTTAGGATCAACTTGCCCCTTAGGCATCTCAACCCAATCTAGCAAACGTTCTTTATGCCAGCCTTTAGGAATCATTTTTTTAATTATCGAGTCGGAAGTTGTTATTATTTAAAATTTTGATTTTCGATTATCTAGCTGCGTGGATCCTGAACTTGCAGGCTGTGTCGTAATTCAAATTTTTGTCATTGCGAGCCCCTTCTTAGGGGCGTGGCAATCTCGTCGAACCGGCTAACTCGCTGTAATCTCGAGATTGCCACGTCGCCTTCGGCTCCTCGCAATGACAACAGGGACTCAATCTTTTAATTGCGACACAGCCTGCAAGTCCAGGATGACAAGCCTTAATTAAAGGTGTCGAATTCGACACCTTTAAAAAGCTACCTTCACACACTAAGCCCTTATTTCAATTTTTTAGCTTTTCTTGGCGCCAAATAATTTCCCTCACTCACCACTCGCTTCCCACTCTTAGCCTCCAACTCCAAGCGCGCCTTTTTCGCAATCCCTCCACCTCGCTTGCCCGCCTCTTTATTCTCCTCCATCCCCGTGGCATTAAAACCCTCCGCAATCTGCCGCGTTGAGAGCTCCGCCAAAGCCGTAAAAATCAACTCCGCCTCACTCATGTGATCCCGCAAATTTTGCGACTGCAATCCCTTGAGTGCCTTGTGCTCTTTGATAGAAATATCCGCCCATTCTTGATGAATAATATTGGTCAGGATGGCAAAATCTTCCCCCTCTTTAATGTCGTGATCTTTCCAATAATCCGTCAGCTTGTTCCGCGTCTCCTGTCCTGTCATGCGCTGCTGGATCCACTTGTCACTACGACCATGCTTCTTCCAAGTCTCTCTCGCTCGGTTGAGCGACCGCGCTGGATCGGCCATCTCTTGCATCCGCTCATAACCCACCTTAGCAAGCCAAAGCTTGATGGGTTCGGCCTTGGGACTGGGAACGGATTGAATCAGACGCAAGAGGGTCTCGGGATCCGCCGCATCGGTGAGGTATTTTTTGCCGTCAGCGGCCTCTAATTTCAGTCGGTGACAATTTGTCACCGACTGATT
>JAGRNM010000159.1 GCA_020440745.1 Deltaproteobacteria bacterium | reverse complement strand
TACTAGAAGCCTCTGCACCTTCCTCTTTGGATTTATCACAGGCTACATGGGTCAATCCCAATAATAGCATCATGGCTAACAAGGTTATTTTTTTCATTCTTCTCTCCTTATTTCTATTATTCTTAATATTTCCCTAAATTAGGAAGTTTCTACAAAAAAAACCTTAGGACTTATCCAAAGGTTAAATTTAAAAGTTTTTTTGTAACAAAAAGCCACCCTCTTTGACAAGAATAAAGCCTTTAAACCAGTAGGGCTTTTTGCTTCCAAGTCTCGATCAAGGCCTTGCCTTGTTCTAAGAAAGGTTCTTTGTCCTTTTTAGATAATTTTAAATCCTTAGCTAAGGTCTCTAAAAGCACCTCAGGTCTTTGAGGATTTGATAATAAACCGATCAAAGCCTTGACTAAGGGGCTTACTTCCATGAACTCTATTTTTAAGCTATGGGGATGACGCCATAGAAGTAGATGATAGGATCCCTCCGGCAATTTTTGCTTCTGATAAAGACTAGAGCTTATAAAATGAACAGGCCAACGATAGTTTCCTAAAAAATGGGCTGGATTGAGCCTGATCTTATCTGGGGGAGTTTTTTCTTCATCTTCTGGCGCAAACCTAACCTTGACCTCGGCATACTCATATTCCATCAACTCGCCCAAATAGGGATAGTCTTCTTTTAGAGTAAATTTTCCCTTCTTAAAAAAAGCCGCTGCTTCTCCAGGCAATTCTCTTAAAATAGCCAAACGAGGCGGAGATTGAGAGAGATATTCCCAAAGCAAAGCCTCCCATTGATCTTTTTTAAACAAACTCCTCGTCACAGGACAGATGTTTTCTAAGACCTCCCCCATGCAATTAAAAGTAAGGTCACGATAAACACTAAAGCGCCCTTCTGGTTTAAATTGAGGATTAAAACAAACCTGATACCAAAAGTCCTCGACGCTCTTTAAATCATTATTAATTAGTTTTGTGGTCATTAGCTTGCCTAATCACTTTTTTAGCAATCTCTACCTCTTTAATTAATTCTTGTAAGTCAGGAAGATTATTATCCCGTTCTACAATAACAGCGGGTAATGAAGTCTTAGTTGCTAAATAGGATAAAAGATCCCACACAGGATCAATGACACTAGCACCATGGGTATCTAAAAGAAAATCTTCCATAACACGATGTCCTGCCACATGGACTTGCAAGACTCTTTCTAAGGGCAAAGCATCTATATAGGCCTTTGCCTCAAAACGATGATTGACGCTGTTAACGTAAATATTATTAACATCTAATAGTAAGGCACAGTCGGCAAGCTCAGCAATCCTAGCTACAAATTCCCACTCACTCATTTCAGCTTTTCCAGGATGGGCATAATAAGAAATATTTTCGATGGCAAAAGGCTTTTCAAAAAAGTCTTGCAGTGTTTTTATCTTAGGAACCACATGCTTAATAGCTTCTTCAGTAAAAGGCAAAGGCAAGAGATCATGAAATTGAAAACCTTTGACACTAGAATAACAAAGATGATCACTCATCCAAGGGCTATTAAATTGGTCTGCTAATTTTTTGGCTTGTTTTAATAAGTCCCAGTCAAAGTCCTCAAGGGTCCCTAAAGAAGTTAAACTAATACCATGAAACAAAATAGGATAGCGCTCTCCCAAAGCGCAAAGTTGTCGCCAAAATTTTCCGCCCGTGCCTAGATAGTTTTCGGGAGCAACTTCTAAACAGTCTAAGCTTTGTGGAAGCTCTTGCACTAAATTAAGAGAAATTTCTCTCCTAAGTCCAAGCCCTACTCCGATGGACGGTTTTTCTATCATCAAAATAACTCTATCTTAGAAAACAATAAAAAAGGCCAGCCACTAAAAAGTCGCTGGCCTTTACTTAGTAATTTAAGTCAAACAAAGCTTATTCAGCAGCTTTTTCTTTCTTCTCAGTGTCACTTCCACAGCTACCGGCACCGCATTTATGCTCGCCGTCTTTTTTCTCAACGCTGTCTTTTTTCTCAGCGCCACATTTCTTCTCAGCACCGCATTTCTTTTCAGTGCCGCATTTCTTCTCAGCACCACATTTCTTTTCTGCGTCTTTAGCTTCTTCAGCAGGAGCAGCTTCTTTAGCTTCTTCGTGGTTATCGGCTTTAGCAAGGCTGTAACCAATGTTTAAAGAAGTGGTCTGAAAAAAGTCCGACCCAGTGGACGAAGGTGCCACACTCACACTTAAAGCAGGTCCAGCTACGATCAAGCCAGCTAAGGCTGAACCCAAAAGTAGTTTTTTATTCTTCGAGTCTTTAGACATAGATAAGATCCTCCAATGGATTGTTTAAAGTTAAAAACACCCCTCTTACGCAAGGGGTGTCTCTAAAGACTTCTTTTTTAAAAAAAAATTAAAAAAATAGGAAGCGAATAATGCAAAGCAGCAAGTGCTTAATTTTTCAGGTCTTGTACTTTATTCACGTCGGGAAAATCGGCTAAAGGAACCGGAAATTTACCACTAAAACAAGCATCACAGAACCATTCTCCATGGTTTTTTTGAAAGTAAAATAGGTTTTCCACCGATAAAAAAGCCAGACTGTCGGCTGTTATAAATTGACGCATTTCTTCTAGAGTCTGCTGAGCGGCTATCAGTTGTTTACGATCGGGAGTATCAATTCCAAAAAAACAAGGCCAAGTGGTAGGAGGGCTAGAAACCCTAAAATGAATTTCTTTAGCGCCAGCTTCTCTCAGCATATCCACAATCTTACGGCTAGTGGTTCCTCGCACAATGCTGTCATCGACTAAGATAAGGCGTTTACCCTTAACCAACTCCTTGGCAGGATTAAGCTTTACCTTTACTCCAAAGTGTCTAATTTGATCCGTAGGCTCAATAAAGGTCCTACCCACATAATGGTTACGAATTAGTCCCATCTGAAAGGGAATCCCCGAGGCCTCACTATAACCTAAGGCCGCTGGCACTCCACTGTCCGGAATAGGCACAACCATGTCGGCTTCTACGGGGTGTTCTTGAGCTAAGGCACGTCCAAAACCCTTTCTAGTCTCATAAACCTCTCGCCCAAAAATATGGCTGTCTGGTCTGGCAAAGTAGACGTGTTCAAAGATACAAAAAGCTTTTTTCTTAGCTTGGTCAAAAGGCTTAAAGCTTTTTGTCCCTTCTTTACTAAAGACTACGATTTCTCCTGGTTCAATCTCCCGCACAAAGGAAGCCTCCACCAAGTCCAGGGCGCAAGACTCGCTCACTACGATGGGAGAACCATTAAGATCACCCAACAAAAGAGGACGAAAACCAAGGGGATCCCTGGCTGCCAGCATCTTGGTCTCTGTTAAAAAAACTAGACTATAGGCTCCTTCTACTTTTTTAAGAGCTTCTACAACCCTTTCTTCAAAGGTACTTTCCTTAGCGCTAGCCAAAAGGTGCACAAGTATTTCTGTATCGGTAGTGGACTGAAAAATAGAACCATGGGCTTCAAACTCAGCTCTTAGTTTTTTAGCATTAACCAAGTTGCCATTGTGGCTGACAGAGATGGCTCCATGGGCATAATCAAAAACCAAAGGCTGAATGTTTTTAGCAGCGCTAGCTCCGCTAGTAGAATAACGTACGTGACCAATGGCAGCAGAGCCTTTTAAATTATCCAAGACTTTTTGATTAAAGATATCCCCCACAAGACCCATACGACGATGGGTTCTAAGTTTCCCTCCATCAGAACTCACGATACCAGCCGCCTCTTGCCCGCGGTGCTGGAGGGCATAGAGGCCTAAGTAAGCTATCCTAGAGGCCTCTGGGTGATTATAAATACCAACAACTCCACACATTTGATGTATTTCCTAATTTAATTAAGTCACTATGTTTTCAAAAGCTTCTTTCCACTTCTTTTTTAGAGAATCAATAGACAAATCAATCCATGGGGCAATTTTAAAAGAAGCGGTACTGACTTGTCCTAGGCGATGATAGTCTAAGTGAAAAGCTTTTAGTTTTTCTTGAACATTTTTTAATTGCTGGGGTTTGAGGCTGATTAAAACCCTAGCCGATCCTTCTCCAAAAAGAAGCTCAGCCACACTCAGAGGACTGCTAGCCTCTAAATCTTTTATCATCACCCCTAAATTTTTATCACCAAAGCAAGATTCGGCTAAGGC
>JAGRNM010000158.1 GCA_020440745.1 Deltaproteobacteria bacterium | reverse complement strand
TGTTTTTTAAGATTCAAAAAATAATTCTTTTGTTTTTGTTTTTAGTTTTAAGCCAATGTGCTTCATCGGGAACTTCTTTAGAAAGTAAGGAGTCTTCTCCAAACTTAGTGATGTCTTTGGATTTAAAAGGTTCTTTAAAAGAAAGGCAAAAAAACATGAGCGATTCTGCTAACTATGAGAAACCCAGTCGGGAGACTTTAAAAGAACAACTAAGCTCCCTTCAGTACCAAGTGACCCAAGAGGGGGGAACAGAGGCCCCTTTTCAAAATGAATATTGGGACAATCACCGTGAGGGTATTTATGTGGATGTGACGACTGGTGAGCCTCTTTTTAGTTCGTTAGACAAGTTTGACTCTGGTACGGGTTGGCCTAGTTTTTCTAAACCTCTTGATAAGGGTAATATCAAAGAAAAAACCGACCTTAGCTACGGAATGTCTAGAGTGGAAGTTAAGAGTACTGGTGGCGATGCTCACCTAGGTCATGTTTTTCCCGATGGTCCAGGCCCTGATGGAATGCGCTATTGCATCAACTCTGCGGCTTTAAGATTTATTCCTAAGGAAGATCTAAAAAAAGAGGGTTATGGGGAATTTGAAAAACTTTTTAATCAATCAAAGTAATCATTGCATCGGCTTCTGACTTTTAGCCCTACTAATTAAATTTAGTATGAAAAGAACTTATCTCTTCTTATTATTTCTTTTATTAGCTCCTTTGTCTCTTCAAGCTAATCCTTTAACTAAGGACTTTGTAGCAGCAGCCAAAGAGAGAACAAAGCAGCAAGTAACTTATGACAGTTCTTATTATACTATAGACTACCCTAACGGTGATATTCCTGGTCACTTAGGGGTTTGTACTGACGTAGTGATTCGTAGCTATCGTCAGGTGGGGATTGATTTGCAAAAAAAGGTACATGAGGATATAAAGAAAAACTTTTCTCTTTATCCTTCTAAGAAACTTTGGGGTTTAAAAGGGGTGGATTCTAATATTGACCATCGTCGGGTACCAAACCTTCAGACTTTTTTTAAGCGTCAAGGTCAGTCTTTAAAAATTTCTAAAGACCCTCAAGACTACCGGGCTGGGGATTTAGTAACTTGGATGCTCCCGGGAAATTTACCTCATATTGGGATAGTAGTGGATCAAAAAACCTCCAAGGGCGAGCGACCTTTCATTGTACATAATATTGGAGCTGGTCCTAAGATGGAAGATGTCTTATTTGACTATCCTATAACAGGGCACTATCGTTATGGTTTAAAAGACTAGTTTTTGTTTGATCATAAAAACAGTCTTTCAAAATAAATTTAATCTACGATATACAAAAATCTGTTCTGGGTTTTTAGTAGAGAGAAAATTTTGGAGAGGTGACCGAGTGGTTGAAGGTGCTCGCCTCGAAAGCGAGTGTACCTTAACAGGTACCGTGGGTTCAAATCCCACCCTCTCCGCGGAAGGTCTGAAAGACCTTGCGCGGAGAGGGTGAGTGACGAGCAGTGATTAAAAAGGACGAAAGTCCTAAGTGAGTTAGAACATTTGAACCGCACCGTGACCATGTATCTAGACTTTGCTGAATTGCAGGCTGAGTCTGGCCGTGTCATGTACATGCAGGATTGGGTTGAGAAGCTGGATGTCTTTTTAAAGTTCAATGAAAGAGATATTCTTTAGAATGCTGGTAAAATTTCTCATGAGGTTGAGTTAGCTCTGGCTGAGGAGAAGTATCAAAAATTCTCACAAGATCAGGATCGAAACTATATTTCTGATTTTGATAAGATGGTTCAAAAAATACCTTTAGCTGAAAAAAAGGACAGAAATAAGCTGTAGTAAGAAAAGAGTCCGAACTTTCTGAAATTTTGAAGAATTTATTTCTTGTATGTTTGCATATTGAAATATAAACTTTCAATATGCAAACATACATCAAAAGGCAGCTTGGTCAAAAAATCGAAAAATCATTGAAAAATTATCCAGTTACAGTCATTTTGGGACCTAGACAATGCGGTAAGTCCACTTTAGCAAAGGCAATCATTTCTAAACTGCCAAAAGCCATTTATTTAGATTTAGAAAAGCCCTCTGATTTAAGAAAGCTTGAGAATCCAGAATTTTATTTTTCAAATCATCAAGACAAACTGATTTGTCTGGATGAAATTCAATTGTATCCTCATTTGTTTTCTCTTTTAAGAAGTGTTGTTGATGAAACAGGTCGAAATGGTCAATTTTTACTCTTGGGTTCTGCCTCAAGAGATTTGATTCAACACAGTTCACAATCCTTAGCTGGTCGCATCAGCTTGTTGGAGCTGACTCCTTTTTTATTTTCAGAATTAGAAACTCAAAAAATTTCTTACCAGATTTTATGGGAAAGAGGCGGATACCCTAAAAGCTTGCTCGCTAAGAACTTGGAACAAAGTTACAACTGGAGAGAAAACTTTATTAAGACTTTTTTAGAAAGAGACATTTCGCAACTCGGTTTCAAAATACCAAGCCAGTCTATTTCTCGTTTATGGAGAATGTTGGCTCATCATCACGGACAAATCATTAACTTAAGTCAACTTGGCAATTCTATGGGCCTCAGTCATACAACAATTCGGACCTATATTGATTTGTTGGAACAAACTTTTATGATTCGTACTTTGCCAGCCTATGAAACCTCTTTGAAAAAAAGATTAGTGAAATCACCCAAAGTTTATATTCGCGATAGTGGCATTTTACAAACCTTACTAGAAATTGAAAATTTTGAAGCTCTTGTGGGACACCCTGTCTTTGGGGCATCTTGGGAGGGTTTTTGTTTAGAACAAGTTTTAAACGAAGTGTCTGACTGGCGATTTTATCACTACAGAACTGCTTCGCAAAACGAAGTGGATTTGATTTTAGAAAAATCTAAAAAAATCCAATTGATTGAATTCAAAACCTCAAAAGCACCAAAGCTTTCAAAAGGTTTTTGGACAATTCATAAAGATTTAAAGCCAGATGTCACTTGGGTCATTTGCCCCGTTGAAGATAGTTATGAGATTCAAAAAAATGTTTATGTGGGGAATTTAAAGCACTATCTCCAAAAGAAGCTTCACTAGAAGAAGGTGTCATTAATTTGTAATCATCCAAAGATGACTAATTCAAGATCTTTAAAAAAATATAGTGAGAACAGGGGTGGGGTAAAGCTAAGACAAAATCTAGCCTGTGTGCTATCATCCTCAAAGTATGACCTTTTGAGTCAATAGGCACTGCCTTTGGCAGGACGTGGTCGAACACGGTCCACTATGGCTTGTGGAAGCTTTGCAAGACCTTGCGCTTCAGAGAGTTGAGTGAGAAGCCACGCTGGTTCTATGGTGACTGAAGAGCATAATAAAGCCCGTCGATGACTTTTGCCATTCTTTCATAGTCTAAACGATCGGGTGTGTCTTGTCCGGTGTGATAGGCTTTATTGCGATAAAAAGCGGTGTCCGTAAGCATCAGGGCTGGGTAGTCTTCTTGCCAATAACTATAGTGATCGGAGAAATCAATGCCTGGTACTAACGAAAAGGCATTGAGAGAATAAACTGGTATCTCACTGTGTTTTTTAAACTTTGTTTTAAATTTTCTTAAAGCTCCCATGTTTTTAAAATTGCTAACCAAAGCAATGAAGTTGCCTTGTTTAGGATAGAAGTATTTTAAAAAAGCCAAAGGATAGTCTTGGCTGCCGTCTTGATCACTAAAATAACCGATCATTTCTAAGCTGACCATCAGCTCAATTTCTTTTTGTTGATTTTTAAGTTTTTGGGCGTGTCTAAAGCTTCCCATGTCTTCGCTTCTAAAATAAGGAGGCTCTTCGGAGGCATAGGCAACCAGCTCTACTGAGTCTTGGATGGGAGATTCAGAGAGTATTCGTGCTAGTTCTATTAACCCAGCAATGCCACTAGCATTATCATCCGCGCCTGGTAGACCTTGGTAGGCGTCGTAGTGGGCTCCGATGACGTAAAGTTTTGCTTGGCTTGAATTGCCTTTAAAGTGGGCGATGATGTTTTTGAAAGTTTTGTCCTGAGCGGTGTAGCTTTGGATTTGTAAATTGTTTGTATAAGGCTTAAGTTCTTTTTCGATATAGTGGGCTACTTGATCTAAATTTCCTTTAAGATAGTCTCGGGGGCCAAGTTTTGTACTC
>JAGRNM010000157.1 GCA_020440745.1 Deltaproteobacteria bacterium | reverse complement strand
GGATCGCTAAGACAGCTTCGGTTAAAGTAAGTGACTTTCCCTTCTTAGAAAGCTTTCCCCAAGTGCATCATCTTTTGGCCGAAGTGCAGGCCACTAAAAAAGACTCCCTCGAGCTTTGGCAAGTTTTGATGTCTCTTTTTCCAGGAGCTTCTATTACAGGGGCCCCCAAAATCAAGGCAATGGAATGGATCCAGCGTTTAGAAGGTTTTGCCCGCGGTATTTTTACGGGGTCCTTAGGTTACTTTAGTTTTTCTGGCCAGTCCCAATGGAATATTGCAATTAGAACAGGTCTTTTAAAAGGGGCCCAATTGGATCTGTTTGCAGGGGGAGGGATCACAGTGGATTCCGATCCTCAGGCCGAATACGAAGAAACCTGGTCCAAACTAGAAGGGTGGAAAAAAACCCTGCTTGGCAAATAATTCCTCTTTTATAGTTATCATTAGCCAAAAATAGAAAGGGACCGTCCTAAACAGGATGCGGCCCCTCTCTTCTTCCAGGTCCTAAACCTTAAATAAATGAGCTTCGTTTTAAAAAAAAATGACCAAAATCATTGAGTTATTCGTTTTTTTCAAAACCGAAGATTTTAATTTTAAAGGAGAATTTCTAACCTATCCACAGTTTGCTGCTTTAAAAACTCAAGTTATCCACAGCATGTTGCGGTACTGATGGTCATTAACCACAATATATTGTGGTTTGTCAAATTATTTTTAAAATAAAGAATAAAGAATTTTGATTTAACCTAAAAAGGCTTGGCCCTCTTGCATAGATTGCCTTAGACTAGTAAGATCCCCAGGACCTAAAAGTAAATATCTAAGAGAGCCAGGCTTAAGCCTATGCTTTTCTTTTATTTTTTTTAAAACGGCTTTTTAAAAGTTAAAAACAAAAATGGGTAAGCTATGAGTCTTCATAAAAAGCTTCTAATTATTTTTAGTCTTTTCTTTATCTTGGGTGCCTGTTCTAGCGTCACCAAACCGGACGCTAAGGTAAGCAAAAGTTCCCCAAAACATGCTCGTCATTCGGACTTGCAAGACTTAATTAACGCTCAGATTCCTAAAGAGTATCGGGGTTCTTTTGACTTTGAGGCTTATCAAAGTAAGCACCAGGATTTTGATATCCCCTACACCCACAATAAGTATGTCCAAAAATGGTTAGACTATTACACTGGAAAGGGCAGGCAGGGTTTTAGCCGTCATTTGTCTCGCTTAAGTCGTTTTATGCCTTATATCCACTCCATTGCTGACCAATATGGCGTGCCTAAGGACCTGGTTTATTTAAGCATGATTGAGAGTGGTTTTAACACCAGGGCAAAGAGTTGGGCTGCTGCGGTTGGGCCTTGGCAATTTATTCGTTCTACCGGTGCCTTGTATGGGCTTAACGTCGATTATTACATGGATGAGCGTCGTGATATAGAAAAAGCCACCCATGCAGCGCTTAGGCACTTAAAAGACTTACATACAGAATTTAACCATTGGTACTTAGCCATGGCGGCTTATAATGCAGGTTCTGGTAAGATTAAAGGAGCTATTCGTCACAATGGTCGCAATTATTGGGACATGGTAGCGGGCCGTTACTTGCGTCAAGAAACCAAAGACTATGTTCCTAAGCTTTTAGCTGCGGCGACGATTGCTAAAAATCCTGCTAAGTATGGTTTTCATAATATTCCTTATCAACAGCCAGTACCTTACGAAAAAGTAAATCTCTCTAGCCCGACAGATTTAGAAGTGGCTGCCCGCTGTGCTGGTGTAGAGGCTGACTTGGTTCGTTTATTAAATCCCGAATTACTTAGGGACATGACTCCTCCTCATATTCCTGACTATGCTTTAAAAATTCCTTTGGGGACTAAAAAACAATTTCAAACTCGCTATGCTGCTTTAAGTCCCAAAGAAAGATTGCCTATCAGTTATCACATAGTCAAAAGTGGAGAAAAATTAGAGGGTATTGCTAAAAAATACGGCATTAATAGCAAAGAATTAGCAGACGCCAATCAAGAGCGAATCAAAATTAATACACAATACAGCTATAAGAAAAAACGTAAATATTTTTATCGCAATGGTCATCGGCGTTATCGTCTTGTTCGTGTCAAGGTTCCTAGACATACTTATCAAGTAAGTTCTGGCACCAAATTAATTATTCCTAAATCAGGTATGAGCGAATACTCTTCTTTAAGAGATGACCAAGCAGCCTATGCGGCCGCCGAAAAACACGACTTTATGCGTTTAGCAAATCTTACTCCTCAAGAGCTTCCTCTTAGTAAAAAACAAAGAAGAAAATTAGAGAAACTAGAAGGGGACAAAGAAGACTCCTTAGTTGTTGAGGAAGAAGGTCAGCACTCCCAACAATTAGCAGCGATCATTAATGGGGAAGAAGTCCAAGAAGATACCGAACAAACAGCTGCTTCCTCTCCTTTAGAAAGCGACATGGTTTTTTTGGTGCCTTCCCAAAAGGCTTCGGTCTCTTTATCCAGCCCGGCTCCTACCGAAGCCCAACTAAAGGCTGCAGTAGCGAGTTTGCCTGGCAAAGAGAGTTCTCAAACTTCTTTAAGAACAGCTGCTTTAAAAGCTCCTGCGGTTAAAAAACAAAAAGTATCGGACTTTTATACAGTAAAAAGCGGCGACACTTTAGGAGGGATTTCTAAACGCTTCCAGGTTAGTACTAGGCAATTAAAAGACTGGAATGGTTCTAAAGTTCATCCCATCCTTAAAAAAGGCACTAAAATCCGTGTAGGTGGCAAAGAAGTAGTTGAGTACAAGGTAAAGAAAGGGGACAGCCTTTATAAGATTGCCCGCTATCATTCTATTACGGTTGCTGAGCTTAAAAAAATTAATCGTCGTACTAACAACACCGTACGTCCTGGAGAGGTCTTAGTGATTAAGCGCTAGGGGCTTCTTTAAATTCTATTTTCTCTACTGGACATTTCTTGGCACTTGTTCTCTTAAAAAGCCTCTCATGACCTCAGGTATCAAAATCATCAGCGAAAACCGTAAAGCTCGCTTTAACTACGAAATCTTAGAACGTGTAGAGGCAGGCATTGTCTTAAAGGGTTCTGAGGTAAAGTCCTTAAGAGAGGGCAAGGCTCAGCTGGTGGATAGTTATGCGGGTTTTATTAAGGGAGAGTTATGGCTTTTGAGTGCCCATATTGCCAAGTACCCAGCTGCCAACCAGTTTAATCACGAAGAAACCCGCGAGCGAAAGCTCTTGATGCATCGTCGTGAGTTGGATAAGCTAGTCAGCCGCTTGCAAGAAAAAGGATTAAGCTTAGTTCCTTTAAAACTTTACTTTAAAAAGGGACGGGTAAAAGTAGAATTGGGTTTGGGTCGAGGTAAGAAGATTTATGATAAAAGGGACACCAAGAAAAAAAGAGAATCCGAGCGTGAAATTAGCCGCATGATGAAGCGTTAAGCTCTTGATTATTTTAAAAGCATGATTATTTTATAATAAGAAGCATCAAGAAGATCTTTGAAAAATTGGCTAGCAAGCCAACACTTATCCCAAATCTTTTGATTGGGGGCGATAGGCTCTCGACGGGGAGACGGCGTGGTGGTGTGGCAGGTCCGGGAGCATGTCCTGGTTAAAAAAATGCAACAATGACAATTGCCAATACTGACAATGTCGTTCATGTTGACTTTCGTCAACCTGAATTAGCTTTGGCGGCCTAACTAGCTTAGCCAAACCGTTCTACCTAGACTCTCCCACGGTTTAGGCTAGGGCGTTATTAAGTGGGATCGATCTTCTAGGTGGTTTTGACTAGAGGATCTAAATTTTTCAAAACCTAGCGAAAGCCAAATCCTGTGCTTGGGAGTTGCTTTGGCAAATTTTAATACAAGTGCTAAGCCTGTAGAAGCCCATGACAAAGCTCTTCGGACGCGGGTTCGATTCCCGCCGCCTCCACCATTTACAAAAGACAAACCCGTCTCTCTGGGGTCATTCTCCGGGGTGACGGGTTTTCTTTTTCCCCTTGTTTCTAAAGGGTTTGCGCCCGTTTCACATCTTTCCAAATCACCCATTCGCACCATCGATTCTCCCCATCCTCCAGCCTTTCTTTCTCTGTTTGGCCCCTGATTCTCTGTTTTCTCCGGACCAAGTCCGAAGCGCGTCCGGAAAGCTACATCCTTGATTGATATGGGTTTGCGGTTGGTTG
>JAGRNM010000156.1 GCA_020440745.1 Deltaproteobacteria bacterium | reverse complement strand
AATTTTGGAAAGAAGCTCGCCTAATTACACCCATCGATAAAATACCCAAAAAGCTTATTCAAGCCTTTGTCGCTAGTGAAGACGATCGTTTTTTTGACCATGGGGGAATAGATTTTTATGGTATTGCCAGAGCCTTTTTAAAAAATCTACAAGCAGGACATACTGTTCAAGGTGGTAGTACAATTACTCAACAGTTGGTCAAATCTATTCTTTTAAGCCCAGAACAAACCTATGATCGCAAAATTAAAGAAGCAATTTTGGCTACCCGCTTAGAAAATAACTTTAGCAAAGAAGAAATACTCTATATCTATCTTAATCAAATCTACTTTGGCAATCGTTCTTACGGTATTGGAGTCGCAGCCCAACATTACTTTCACAAAAACCTAGACCAACTTAATTTAGCGGAAATGGCTATTATTGCTGGTCTCCCCAAAAGCCCTAGCAAATACGACCCCACTAGAAACCCTCAAAACGCTAAAAACCGAGTCTCTTATGTTTTAAAACAAATGGTAGAAGAAGAATTTATTACTCCTCAAGAAGCAGAAGCCGCCCAAAAACTCCCTCTTCAGGCTTACAAGGCTCCTACAGACAAAGAATTTAATATGCGCTACGCCCCCTACTTTGTCGAAGAAGTCCGTAGACAATTAGTAGAAAAATACGGATCAGAAGCCCTCTACACTAAGGGTTGGAAAATTTATACTACCCTTAATCTTCCAATGTACCAAGCTGCTCAAAAGGCTGTACTAAGAGGCGTGGATAAGTTTGTAGAAAAAGAAGATTATCGAGGTCCTCTTAAGCAATTAAATACTGAAAAAGAGCAAAAAGATTTCTTACACCATCAACAAATAGTTCTCCTCAAAGAAAAAAAAGATCCCAATTATTATGATGACCCTAAATTAGAAAACTTTTTAAAACAAAGTACTCCTATTGAAGAAGACCACATTTACCAAGCCCTTGTTATCCAATATCAAGCAGACAAAAGTCTAAAAATTAAAATTGCTAATCGAGAAGGTGAAATTAAAGAAAAAGATTGGTCTTGGACTAAAAAAAATCATTACCGTCCCCAGTCTGGTGATATTATCGAAGTAAAACTTAAAGAAACAGAAGAAGGCGGCAAGCTATTTTTTTCCCTTTATCAAAGCCCCACAGTCCAAAGTGCCCTTTATGCCATGGAGCCAGTTAGTGGCGCTGTCAAGGCCATGGCCGGCGGCACTAGTTATGAAAAAAGTGAGTTTAACCGAGCTACTCAAGCTCGGTTACAACCAGGCTCTACGATCAAGCCTTTAATTTATGCTGCTGCGCTGGATAAAGGCTACACCCCCAAAACAACCATCTTAGATGCTCCACTTTTTTATGAAACGGGACGGGGACGCTATTGGAAACCCCAAAATGCTGGCGGAAAACACTATGGCCCCACTGCTTTTGCGGATGCCTTGCGTTTTTCTCGCAATGTTCCTACCGTAAAAATACTGCTGGATATTGGTACCCACTTTGCCACTGCTTATATGCGCAAATTAGGCTTAACAAGTCCTATTAATAAGGTGCCTGCCATGGCTTTAGGTTCTAATGAAGTGTACTTAAATGAAATGGTCCATGCCTATGCCGTCTTTGCCACAGGAGGTAGAAGGGTCTATCCTCATCTAGTTAATAAAATTGTTTCTCCTAACGGATCTTTAGTCGAGGAATTTCAAGCCAATCCTGCCCCATGGATTTTTCAATACGGTGATCCCAAAGTTGTTCTTTTAGACAAACCCAAAGAGTTTAAGGACTGGCAAGACATGGATTACCAGCCAGAGCTTTGGGAAAAAGCCCAAGAAACTATTAAAAACGACGAACTCAATTTGAATGAATATGAACAAAAAATGCTTTATGGCGCTTATATTCCTGAAGGCTATGTAATGAGTCCCAAGACGGCAGCAACCTTAGTGCCTATCTTACAAAGCGTCATTAGCTCTGGTACCGGCTGGAGGGCCAAAGAACTTAATCGCCCTGCTGCAGGCAAAACAGGCACCACCAATAAAGCAACTGATGTTTGGTTTATGGGCTTTACCCCTAATCTAGTGGCTGGGGCATGGGTAGGTCATGACCAAGAAAAAAGATCTCTTGGTCGAGGAATCGAAGGCGGTAATACAGGCTTGCCCGTTTGGCTAGATTTTATGAAAGTTGCTGTCCAATTTTACGAAGAAAAAGATTTTATTATGGCACAAAATGTTCCCTTAGACTCTTACTCTCCCCCTGTGGGACAACTCAAAGAATTTGATCCCGACATGCTTAAAGGCCTGGATTGGGGAAGTACTGACGATGCCCCTGAGTTCTTCTTAGAAGACTTTCAATAAAATCATAAAAACACTTTTAAAAATTTGAACAATAAAAAAACCTGCCTTGAGTAGACAGGTTTTTTAAAAGAACTCATTTTCTTAAAAAGCTATTTGGTCTCAATAGTAATCTTTTTAATTTTATCTCCGACTGCAATTTTTTGGACCGTCTCAAAACCTTCGACTGTCTGTCCAAAAACCGAATACTGACCATCTAAGAAATCAGTCTGTTTAAGAGTAATATAAAATTGAGAACCACTAGAACGTCTCTCAGGATTAACCTGATCCCCTGTTCTGGCCCAAGCCAAGGCTCCTTGTTGATGTGGGAGTCCAATTTCTGCCCTGACTGTATAACCTGGACCTCCCGTGCCATTGCCATCGGGATCACCGCCTTGAATCACAAAATCAGGCACCACACGGTGAAAAGTTAAGCCATCGTAAAAACCACCTTCGGCTAACTGAATAAAATTAGTGACGCCGTAGGGAGCTTCTTTAGGAAAAAGCTCAACTTTAATATTACCTTTAGAGGTTTCAATCGTCGCAAAATATTTTTTATTGGGATCAAATTTTTTAGGCTCTTTAGGTTCACTAAAACTCATTTTTTTCTCCTTAGTTGAGGGCTGACTTTTCTCACTGGATTCCGGGCCTTGCTTTTGATCGCCGCTTTGGGCTTGGCAAAGTGTG
The DNA here is from genome assembly GCA_020440745.1 of Deltaproteobacteria bacterium. GTDB lineage: Bacteria > UBA10199 > UBA10199 > DSSB01 > DSSB01 > JAGRNM01. Next base: position 1,176 of record JAGRNM010000156.1, on the reverse strand, counting down.
GATGCCAAAAGAAAAATAGGTAAAGTAAAAACTAAAATTAATTTTTTCATTAATACAAACTCCTTCTTTAATTTAAGAATTTTTTTATTTTTTTTCTAATAAAACTTCTAAGACACGGCACACGCTGGTTGATAAACCCTCTAAATCGTAACCGCCCTCTAAAACATACAAAGTTTTTCCTCCACAAAAATCTTGAGCTAAGTTTTGTAAGGCTTGAGTCATTTTGGCAAAACCTTCTTCAGTCACTCTCATGCCTCCCAAGGGATCTTGACGATGGGCATCAAATCCAGCACTGACAAGTAAAAAATCAGGACTATACTCCCTTAAAGTAGGCAATAATTTTTGTTCAAAGACCTTAAGATAAATTTCATCACCAGCACCTTGGCTTAAAGGTAAATTTAAAGTATAACCTAAGCCCGCCCCCTTCCCTTTTTCGTCAGCACTACCTGTGCCTGGATAAAAGGGATAACGATGCAAGCTAGCATAAAAAATATCCTCTCGATCATAAAAACTATGCTGAGTGCCATTGCCATGATGAACGTCAAAGTCCACAATAGCGATCTTTTGATACTTTAATTTTTTTTGTAAAAATTCGGCGGCCACGGCCACATTATTAATTAAACAAAAACCCATGGCGTGGTCAGCTTCGGCGTGGTGTCCAGGAGGCCTTACCAAAGCAAAGGCTGTATCCAAGTCTCCTTCGGCAACGCGCAGAGTGGCCTCCAAAACCCCTCCCGTTGCTAATAAAGCGGCCTCAAAACTTTCTCCACTAACAGGGGTATCAGGATCCAAATATCGACTAGGTTTTTCAGCGGTTTTAGCTAAATTTTTAAAATAATCCTCACTATGAATCCAAGTCACCTCCCGTTCACTGGCTTCTCTTACAGGGACTTCAATCAGTTGAGACTCTAAAGACCGGCTTTTTAGCTTTTCTAAAATAGCTCTTAATCGGTCGGCTCTCTCTGGGTGGAGAGGACCTGTATCATGTTTAAGATACTGAGGATGAAAAACTTGTCCCACTTTTGTCATGGTCTTAGGAGGCTTGATAAAATCTTAACATAAGAGTGAATGATTAAATTTTTTCAAGCTTATCTCAAAGTCTAGTAATAAACAACTAACAAGGAACTGCTTGCCTTGCGTGTAGAAATATTAGAAGGAAGGGCCATGTTTGGTCTG
>JAGRNM010000155.1 GCA_020440745.1 Deltaproteobacteria bacterium | reverse complement strand
TTTTTCACCTTTTTAAGGAGGATACTCCATGGCTTCAGCAAAACTTTGGGAACGGGCTTTAGTGGGTGGTGCAAAATTATCTTGGTCTGTTTTTCAGGCCTTTAACCGTCTTTTTAAGGATGGCAAGTCCATTTCTCCTGCTTGGGCGCCGGGACCTTTATTAAAGAGTTACGAGAGAACCAGGCCTAATTTGGGTTTTCCCCGTCAAACAGACTCGCTTTGTCCTCAATGTGTCAAAGAGGTGCGTTCTGACATTATTGAGGGAAGGACCGACCATCAGGTTTTGATTGAAGGTAATCCCGGAGAGATCAAAGCCGAAATCGTGGAAAGGGATGGTGAAATCTGGATGGTTAAGGATTGTCCTAAGCATGGTCATTATGAAGATAAAATGGCCATGGATGCCGATTTCTTAAACCGTATTGAAAAACTCTTTCCTGGCCGTGATTTTAAGTCTCCCAAAACCTCAGTGCGTAATCATGGTACCTCTACGATCCGCTACGGTCGTGGCTCGGTTTTGACAGTGGATCTAACTAATCGTTGTAATATGATGTGTGATCCTTGTTTTATGGATGCTAACCAAGTGGGTTATGTGCACGAACTTAGCTTTGATGAAGTAAAAGAGATTTTAGATAATTCTCTTAAAATTAAACCAAGACGTCAAATGAGTGTGCAGTTTAGTGGCGGAGAGCCTACTTTAAGTCCTCATTTTATTCCTGCTATTAAGTACGCTAAAGAAGTGGGCTATTTTAGTGTGCAGTGTGCAACCAACGGAATTCGTTTTGCAGAAAGCGAAGAGTTTGCCCAAGAAGCTGCCGATGCAGGGTTACGTTTTGTTTACTTACAATTTGATGGCGTGGGTAACGAAAACAACGAGCATCGTAAAATTGGTAATCTCTTTGATGTCAAACTAAGGGCTATGGAAAACCTCTACAAAGCAGGTATTGATATTGTTTTAGTGGTGACCATTGTTAATACAGTTAACAATCATCAGATTGGTCCTATTATTAAATTTGCCATCGAAAACTCAGACAAAATTTCTTTTATTAGTTTTCAGCCTGTTAGTTTTACGGGACGGGACGAAGACATTAGCGATGAAGATCGCCATCGTCAGCGTTATACCATGAGTCATCTTGCTCATGATGTAAAAAAGCAAACCGGCTTGAGCGAACCCTTAAGAGATTGGTTTCCCTTAAGTGTGGGATCGGTCTTTGCTAATTTAGCAGACCTTGCCAACCCTGATCCTGATTGGGGTAATATGAGTTGTGGCTGTCATCCTAATTGCGGTGTAGGTATGATCTTGATGGTTAATAAAAAAACCAAGGTCTACAAGCCTTTGAGTGAGTTTATTAATTTAGAGCACTTCCTAAAAGACGTAGACCGTATCAACGACGCTGCTCGCGGAAAATTTTTGACTAAGCTACAAATTGCTATGTCTTTTTTACGTAATGTGCAGTTGGATCATTTTCCCGAAGGTCTTAGATTGAAGGATTTGATCGTCAAGTTTGATAAACAAAGTGGCGGTACTTTAAGTAATAAAGATTATGGAACAGGTCATGAACGTAAAAAAGATGAATGGCTTTTTATGTTTGTGGCTGGCATGTGGTTTCAGGATCTTTTTAATTATGACTTCCGCCGTACCGAGATGTGTATTATTCCTTATGGTACTCAAGAAGGAGAGATTAGTTTTTGTGCCTATAATACCGGTGTTGGTTGGAGAAATATTATTGAGAACATGTATAAAAACGCCTCGGTTGGCTCTTGGTACAAAAAACATGGACGTCACAAAGTCTATGCAGGGGGAGCTAGAGTCGAACTAGAAACCTTTGAGAATACTTTAAGGGTTAAAGAAGAAATGATGGTGGCTAAAGAAGCTGCTATTAAGGCCAAAGAAGCTTTAGAAAAAAAGCCCAACGCTAATAAAGAGGAGCTTAAAGAAGAAGTAGCGGCTTAGTTTTTTTTCTTAGGAGAGAAAATATCAGGGCCGCTCTTTTCTTTTAGGGGCGGTCCTTTTTTATAACCTAATTAATTTTTTGATTTTCCAATGAATCCTGTCATCCTTGGTATTGATCCTAAATGGAATTCTTTGCTACCTTTGGTAGTCATTAATGTTTTGATGCTTTCTACGGTAGTTATCTTTGCTTTTAAATACAAAAAGCGTCCTAAAGATGAGCATCTAACAGGTCGGGCTAAGTCCAATTGGGTAGGGCCTTTTTTTTATGAGTATTGGGGTTGGTTTATTAGGCCCTTAGAAACTTTGTTTGTTAAGCTAGGATTGACACCTAATTTTTTTACAACCTTTGGTTTTGTTCTTAGTGCTGTGGCTGGCTATGCCTTTGCCACCGCCCACTTTGGCATTGGCGGATGGATGATGATCTTAGGTGCCACTTGTGATATTTTTGATGGTCGTGTGGCTAGAAGGACGGGTTCTACTAGTCGATCGGGTGCCTATTATGATTCGGTCATGGATCGTTTTGGGGAGGGGGCTGTTTTTTTAGGTTTGGCTTATTATTTTCATGACTCTTGGATTTTAGGGGTGGTGGTTTTAGCTTTAATTGGTTCTAACTTAGTCAGCTATGCACGGGCTAAAGGCGATAGTATGGGAATAGATTGTACGGTAGGGGCCATGCAAAGGCCGGAAAGAGTCGTTTATTTAGGAGTGGGTTCTATTTTTAGTCCGCCATTTAGGCAGATTTTTTTTCCCAACGATGGACGGCCTATTGAGTACTTAGCTATCTTGGCTTTGATTATTATTGCAGTGATGACTTTAGTGACGGCTGTTTACCGCATGGTTTATATTATGCATAAGCTTAAACTCAAAGAGGGTTTGGTTTTTCAAGAACCCCGTTCGCCTTTATTAAAACGATTAAAGGCTAGGTATTTAGACATCTAAATATTAAGCGAATACTTAGTTTTATTGAGGTGGAATTGACTTAAGCTCTTCTTTAGAAAAGATAGCATACTTTTCAAAAAGCTCTTTTAATTGTTTGCCATCAATTAAGTCCATTGGAGGTAATTCTGGTAGGACAGCCACTTCTGGAGCAAAGTTTCCATTGGTGATGTAAAGCCCTTTGCCTTTGCGATCTCCCACAAGGTTGCTGCCAAAATTGATGACATCCACACTGCTAACAGCTCCTTTTTTAGGATTAAAGTGTACGTAGGCAATCACCGGTCCTCCAATGAGAGGGGTGGGATTTTTAGCTAAGATATCGGCTGAGTTTTCTTTATCTCGATAGCTTGTTTCGATTTCTAAACCCATTTTTTCTAATAATTCGCTGACCTTAGAGTAAAAAGAATTAAAGTCCCAGTCCTTCCAAGCTTCTTGAAGGGCCTTTTCCTGAGGGCTAGAATTTTTTTTGGACCCTTTAATGATGAGGATAATGACGAGAAAACCCAAAAAAATACCTAAAAAACTAACCCAAAAGGATTGGAGTAATACGGCATAAGCAGCATTGGTCATGGCTCTTTTCTTGGCTTTTTAAGCTAGGGAAGTCAAGTTTCGAGGACGTTGACAGAGCTGGTCAGGGAGGCTAGGAGCTTGGCTCCAAGCTAGATTAAAAAAGGGTTTTTTATGAGTTTTAGTCAGATTAAGCACATTCACGCTAGAGAGATTTTAGACAGCCGAGGCAATCCCACGGTGGAGGTTGAAGTTTTTCTAGAAAAAGGCTGTTTGGGTAGGGCTGCTGTGCCTTCAGGAGCTTCTACAGGTCAATTTGAAGCTCATGAGCTTAGAGATGGAGATCCTAAGCGTTATTTGGGTAAGGGAGTCCAAAAAGCCGTGGCCAATATTAAAGAAATTTTGGCCCCTGCTTTAAAAGGTCAAGAAGCTTTGGATCAAAAGGCCATTGACGATCGCCTAATCGAGCTGGATGGTACAGAAAATAAATCAGCCTTGGGTGCTAATGCTCTTCTTGGGGTAAGTTTGGCGGTAGCCTACGCAGCAGCGCATGTGCAGGAAAAGTGGCTTTTTGAGCATGTTGCTCAACTCTTTGGCGAAAAACCCCAAATCCTCCCAACGCCTATGATGAATATTTTAAATGGAGGACAGCATGCGGACAACAATGTGGATTTTCAGGAATTCATGATTATGCCGGTGGGAGCAGCTAGTTTTTCTCAGGCCTTGCAGTGGGGATCTGAGGTTCTTCATCATCTAAAGAAAGTTTTGCACGCCAAAGGTTATGCCGCCTC
>JAGRNM010000154.1 GCA_020440745.1 Deltaproteobacteria bacterium | reverse complement strand
CTTCCCAAAGACCCTTTTTAAGATCCTCCACACCCTCACCACTTTTAGCACTCAAAAAATACCAAGGCTCCTTTAAAGTCTTAGGTAAGCTTAAAGCTTGCGGAAATTTTTTTAAACAAATGCCTAAGTCCTTCTTATTAGCCACTACCAAGGTAGGCACTTGAAGCTCCTTTAATAAAGCCTCCTCTTCATGATTAAACTCCTGAGACCCATCCAAGACCCAAAGAATAAAATCCGCCCCCTGAGCAGCCCTTTGAGAACGACGAATTCCCTCCTTCTCAATCGCTTCCTCACTTTGCCTAATCCCCGCCGTATCTAAGAGAACAAAGTCTAACCCTTGATAAGTCCAATGAGCCTCCACCACATCCCTAGTTGTCCCTGGTTGGTCAAAAACAATGGCCTTGTCTTCACCCACCAAGGCATTGAGTAGACTCGACTTACCCACATTGGGCCGACCCAAAAGAGCCACTTTTACTCCCTCATGCATCAAGCGTCCCAACTCAAATTTTTTCAACCAAGTCTCTAGACAAGACTGAAGCTTTTTAATCTCCTCTAAAGTCTCCCGAGGCTGGATCAATTCTATATCCTCTTCGGGAAAATCCACAGCCGCTTCCATCCTAGCCAAAAGCTCAATCAAATCCTGACGGAGGCTTAAAACCTCTTGCGAAATCCTTCCTTCTAACTGCCTTTTAGCATTCCTTAAAGCCAGCTCACTTTTGGCGTGAATCATTTGACCCACGGCTTCCGCCTGTAAAAGATCCAACTTACCATTAAAAAAAGCCCGCCTAGTAAACTCCCCAGGCTCAGCCACCCGCGCGCCTAAACTTAAACAAGCTTGAAGAAGCTTATTTAAAATTAAAGGTCCACCATGCACCTGTAGCTCCAAGACTTCTTCGCCCGTATAGGAATGGGGGGCCTTCATCCAAACAGCTAGAGCTTGGTCGATTTCCTCTTTCCCCTGCTGATCTTTTAATGTCCCAAAATACATTTGGTGGGACTGAAATTTATCGAGAGAAGTCTTCCCTTGCCACAAGAGCTCTACAATTTTTGGTGCTTGGGCTCCGCTAAGACGAAGGACACCAATGGCTCCTAAACCCGGAGGGGTGGCAATAGCGGCGATCGTGTCTTTTTGAAAAAGGTGGGATGGCATTGAACTGAATCCATTATAAGGACTTAAATTTAAATTAGAGAGTCTTCAAGCTTGGAACACCTTTAAGTTTTTGATCTTTGGTTTTTTCCTGGGCCAAAAGTTTTCGTAGTTTAAGTAGCCACTAAAAAGAACCCTCTAGACCAAATAAATCAAAACTTGAAAAATTAGCTTTAGCGTAGGCTTGAGAAGTACAAAGAAAGACTAATACCAGTAGAAAGACTTTTAATCTCATCATAGAGGCTCAAAAAAGTTTTACTTAATCCCTTAAAAGGGACCTTTGAGTTTACATTAGCTTAAAGATCCCCACATAATAAAGACAACAGCCTAAGCCCTTCTCCTAAACAAATCCACAAACTTCATTTCCCGCTGAGTCAAATACTGTTGTAAAACTCCCAAAGCAGTACTCACCAAGATATAAAGCACCAAACCCACCGGCAAAAAGAGCATAAGCCCAGTAAACATAACAGGCATAAACTTCATCATCTTGGCTTGAGCCGCATCCCCCGTACTGGGAGTCAGTTTTTGCTGCAAAAAGAAAAAGAATCCCAAAATAATGGGTAAAATAAAATAAGGATCCGGAGCAGATAGATCTTGGTAAGGACCCACAAAGGGCGCATGGTGAAGCTCGGTGGCATTATAAAGCACTCGGTAAAGGGCAAAATAAACAGGCATCTGTAAAACCATGGGCAAACAACCACCGGCGGGATTGACCTTATGGGTGCGAAAAAGACTCATCATCTCTTGATTAAGCCGCTCGCGGTCGTCTTTATACTTTTCCTGAAGTTCTTTTAACCTAGGCTGGATTTCCTTCATGGCCTTCATACTGCTCATGGACTTTTTAGTCAGAGGATAAGTCAAAAGCCTCACACTTAGAGTCAAAACAATAATAGCCAGTCCCCAATTAAACAAAAATCGATGGAAAAACTTTAAAGCCCAAAGCAAAGGCTTGGCTATAAAAGCCAAGAATCCTAAATCCAAGGCCTTATCTAAACCTAAACCTTTAAAGGCACCCAAAGCTTCGGAGGATTTAGGTCCTAAAAAAACCGTATACTCATAAGTCTTACTAGCCCCTGGAGCCAAAGACTCTGTAGGATAACGAAAGTCAGCAAAGACTTGACCATCACTTTGACCATAAGCCACCTGGTGGGAAAGCGCACCCGTCTGAGAAAGGCGTTCCGACAAAATAGCCCTTAAGAAATAAAGATCTTCTAACCCCCCCCAATTTAAATTACCCAAAACCTCTCCATAAGCAGGCAAGTCCTTGACCTTAGCCATACGCTCTACCGAATTGTCCTGATAATAAAGAGGATGAATTTGCCTCACCTGAGGAGAAAAGTTTAAAAAAGAGCGCTTCTCAGTGATCTGACTCAGTAAAATTCTTAAACCTGGAGCCACTACTAAAGCCTCTTGCCCCTGATTACTTAGAGTAAGCCTAAGTTTAAAACTATAGGCCTCCGAAGTTAGATTAACTTCTTGTTGTATATTTAAGTTACCATACTGACCCTTGGCCTGAGCCTGACCTTGACCTTCTTCAAAGGTCTCAAAGTGCGGTAAGACCGAACCTTGCTGGGGAAAAAGCAGCCAAGTCATGGGGTAATTTTGAGTGGACTCTTGAGTTTCCTGAGAAGATAAATTCAAAAGCTCCCTTAGACCGCCTTGTTTTCCAGCTTGCTCATAAAAGTTTTTTAGCTGCCAACTTTGAGGCAAACCTGTAACGCTAGTCCATTTGCTTTGGCTAAATTTATCCTGCCAAGAAAAAAGCTTTTCAGGATGCTGCAAAATTTGCTCTTCTGGCGGCTCGACTACTCTAAGACTAGCGGGTTTAGAACTTGTCGAAGGCTCTTCTTTACCAGTAGCCGCGACCTCCGGTGCTGTTGTCCCTTCAGCGGGAGCAGGATGCTTGGCGCCACCGCCTGTCAGCCAAAAATAAGCTATAAAAAGAAGCAGGCTAAGACCCACAGCTAGTAAACTTCGCTTTTCCATAAAAAATTCCTTCTAAAAAAAATCACGACCCTAAACCAGTTCCTACCTTTGCTACTTTCCCTTTCCCAGCCAAAACAGGGTCATAGCCTCCGGCGTGCCAAGGATGACACTTTAGCAAACGCCGTAGGATTAAATAAACAGCCTGGGAAAGAGACTTAGTCTCCAAACACTCCTTCGCATATTGGCTACAAGTAGGGTAAAAACGACAACGTTTACCTAAAAAAGGCGAAACCATCTTTTGATAAAAATTTAATAATTGTTTTAATAAAAATCGCAAAAAACAATCCTCTAATCTTGTTTAAGCCTTAGCCAAACTTTTAAAGTCCTCTTTTAAACGATGGAATAAAAAACGACGTTCCCTTGGTTTAACACCTTGTTTATTTAAAGAAATCAAATAATCCTGCGGAGAAAAAAAAGCCGAGCTATGACGAAAAGCTTCCTGACACAGGCGTTTTAAACAATGACGATCCACAGCTCGCTTAAGAGATTTTTTACTGACTAAGACAGCTAAACGCCCATAACCTAAATCATTGGGCAAAGCACGAATTCCATAAATCTTAGTCTTTAATAGAAAACCGCGTTTAAAAAGCCTTTTAAATAGAAGTGGTTCTCGAAGGCGCCTGTCTTTTGCTAGGCCCAAGGCTTGACTCCTAAAAAGCTAAAAACCATAAAACTTATAAGCCGCTAGATTCAAGCTCTCTTAAAAACTTACTTACTGGCCACAACTTTAGCCATACGAGCCCGTCCCTTAGCACGACGACGATTAATCACCTGACGACCACCAGGAGTAGCCATACGAGCCCTAAAACCGTGCTTGCGCTTTGCCTTAAGCTTAGAAGGTTGATAAGTTCTTTTCATGACAAAACCTTTCTTTAAAAAAAATAAATCGCTTATAAATTTTTAAACTTTGTTTTAATTTGTTTTAAATTTAAAAATCTAAATTAAATTTTTTTTAAATTTTTTTAATCGCTTTTTTTAATCACGCTTAGTCAAAAAATAAGACTAAAAATTTTAAAAGCAATCCAAATAAAAGCCGCTTTCCATAGGCTTTTTTTTGTT
>JAGRNM010000153.1 GCA_020440745.1 Deltaproteobacteria bacterium | reverse complement strand
AAAAGTATAAAAAAAAGTGCTCCTCCAAAATCCCCTACAGCCAAAAGTAAAAACAAAGGTAAGGCACCATAAATTCCAGGCAAAATTAAATCTTTAAATCTTTTTAAAGAAGGTTTTTTAGAAAAATACTTAGCCAAAACCAACAAAGCACCCAACTTAGCTAACTCACTTGGCTGAAAACGAAAGGAGCCAATTTTAAGCCAGTTTCTTTGTCCTCCAGCTTCATAGCCAAATAATACAACCGCAAAAAGTAAAGCTAAAGAGCACAAATAAACAGGCCAGGCAAATCGCTCCCATAAATGACGATTAATACTAAAGCCGATGCCTAAAGCTAACGAACCGGCCCCCAACCAAAGCCATTGCTTATACCAATAATCACTCCCCTCAGGAGCTGCACTTCTAAGATTGAGCATGCCCACAGCCAAAAGCAAAAAGACTAAGATCAAAAGAGGCCAATGAAAGTAATAAAACCATTTTTGTTTAGGATCTGCCATGAATCTACCTAAAAATTAAGAAGAGGTCTGCCCTAACCAAAGCCAATTAAAGAGCTTAAAGTCTTTAACCATAGCTTGATAGGATTTTATTTTTTCTTCTGTTTCTTGAAGCTGCTTAGCTTTTTCTTCTTGTTCTTTAAAATAAGCTTCAAAAACCTTTTTAGCGATAGGGGCTGCCACACTACCACCACCGCCACCATGTTCTACTAAGACCGCCAAAGCAATCTCTGGTTTTTCCGCTGGAGCATAGGACACAAACCAAGCATGGTCTTTATCTTTAACACCTGATTTAGCCTTTTTACCTAGGGTAATTACCTGCGCCGTCCCTGTCTTACCCGCTACCTTGATTTTTTCTAAACGCGCTCGACCACCGGTCCCCCCTGGAGCATTAACTACCTCTTCCATAGCCTGCTGAATACGCCGATAATCTTGATCAGAAAGCTTCCAAGGAATTTTTTCGGGTGCCTCGTGATCAATCAAGTGCCAAGCTTGTCTAAAATCATCTCGCTTTGCTTTTAAAAAATAAGGATGAACTCGGTAGCCTCCATTGGCAAAGGCGCTGACAAATACCGCCATTTGCAAAGGACTTACTAAGTAGTCTCCCTGACCGATGGCACTTCTTAAACTATCACCCAAATCCCAATCCCTTTTGCGATGCTCTTTGATCCAAACTGGATCAGGCACCAAGCCGCTCCTCTCATAATCTTTTAAAACATGAGTTTTTTGACCCAAGCCTAAGTATCTAGCATAACGGGCCAAGACTTCTCCTCCCAAACGCTCTCCCACTTTATAAAAAAACACATCACACGAGCCTTTTAAAGCTTGTAAAAAATTAAGAGAACCATGACCACCTCTCTTCCAACAACCCCAATTTCTTCCCGCGGCTGTATAATGACCTCCACAATAAATCCGTTCTTGTGGATTGAGTTTTTTCTCAGCAAAACCAGCAGCTAACAAAAGCATCTTAAAAGTGGAGGCCGGAGGATAAGCCGCCTGAGTAGCCCGATTTAAAAAAATCTTATCTGGATTGGATTGCAACTCAGCATAACGGGCATAACTAATTGGACGACTCATTTCTACCGGGTCAATGGAGGGTCTTGTAATCATAGTCAAAATAGAACCGTCCCTCGGATCGATGGCAACAACGGCACCTACTTTACCCTCCAAAGCTGAGTAAGCTACTTGAGAAAGTTTAAGATCTAAAGTTAATTGAAGATCCTGACCACTCTTAGGTTCTTCTCGCTTAAGCCAATCACCTAGATCCAAATCACCTAGATCAACCTCACGACCATGGGCATCCACCAAAGATCTCTCAAAACCATCATAGCCCCTCAAGAGCCCTTCAAAGGTTCTCTCTAGGCCTTTTCTCCCCGTTTGGTCTTGTTGACTAAAACGTCCTGGTTCTTCTTGATTCCAAGCTTCTAAATCTTCATTACTGATTGTCCTTAAGTAACCCAACAAATGCCCTAAGCTCTGACCATAAGGGTAATAACGAGTAGGACGAAGCTCCCAATGGATTCCTCTCAAGTCCCACAAAGGATCTTCTGAACTTTGCATTAATGAATACCTAGCCAAAATCTTAGCAAGTTCTTCATAAGATAAAGAATCCATTAATAAGATTCTTTCATTATAAATATGATTTCTTATTTTGAGCTTAATTTTAAACTTTTCTTCTAAAAGTTCCTCTGGCTGGTTAAGCAAATGGGAAAGAGACTTTAAAGTCTGATCCGCTTGTCTAAGCTCAGCTAGTTCTAAAATTAAAGTCCAAGCTGGACGATTTTCGGCTAAAATAAGACCATCACGGTCTAAGATTTTTCCTCTCAAAGCTGGAAGCCTACGATCTCTTAAACTAGTATCCTGACTAAGCTTAACATAGTGGGGCGCTTCTAAAACTTGCAGCTTAAAAAGCTTTAACCAAATAAGACCAAAGGCAAATAAAACCGCCAAACTAAATACCAACAAACGTTTTTGAAATAAATTCATCTAATTATTTTTGATAATAAGTAAAAAAAGCAAAGCCTCATTAATGCTTCATTTTTAATTTTTCTAAATTCCAATAGGTCTTTTTTTGACGTTTCTGTCTTAACTTCCATTTTAAAGAACGGCCTAAAGCAGGGAAAAAGACTAAAAAACCAAGCAACAAAATCCCGTCCCCTATTAAATAGGCCATCCACCCTCTAGGCATATTACCCTGTAAAACCGTAGGTAAAAACCAGGTTAAACGAAAAACTATTAAAGAAAGTGCTTCATAAAAACCGGTTCTAAAAGAAGGAGGAAGCGCTAAATTATTTTCTAAAAGACTTAACAAACTTAAAATCAATAGAGGTAAAAGACTTAGAGTCCAAAAAGAAGCTAAAGAATAAAAGGAATAAACTTGATAAAAAAGCACACCCAAAAGCAAAGACTGCCAAAGAGGATGCCTAGCAAAAACATAGCCCAACCAAAGGGGCATAAAAGCTAGATGGGGCAAATTAAGCTGCAAGCTTAAAAAAAACATGCCCAATAAAAAATGCAAGCCTAGACCCTGCAATTAAAGACTCCCCTGTTTTATAGAACCTGAATCAGACAAAACCCAAAGGGTCGATAGTTGACTCAATTCCACTAAAGGACGGGCTTGCCCCTCCCAAAAAAGTCCCGTGGAGTCTTTTTCTACCTTCAATAGTTTGGCAACCGGTAGTCCCGGTGGAAAAAGCCCATCCTGCCCACTAGTTAATAAAAGCTCTCCCTCCTCTAAAGGAACTTTTTGGTCAAAGTATTCGGCATAAGTCACATAAGGAGCGCGCTCTAAATCTAGAGCTCCACCAGAACCATGCAAGGAACCCCTTGCCTTGCTTGCTTGAGTCTGAACATCAACACGACTTAATTGATCATTAATCAAAAGGACACGGGCTGTTTTGTTCCAAACTTGATCAACCCTACCTACTAAAGCCTCTCTCGCTAAAACAGCTTGGCCCCGCTTCAGTCCAGAAGAAGCGCCTCGATTAATCATAAGACTTTGACGGTGACTAGAAACATCCTGGACTAAGACCCTAGCCACTTGACCAGAAAAAGTCTTAGACTTAGCCCAAGCTTCTAGTCCCTTAGCCTCGCTTAAACTTTGCAACTGGGCTTCTACTCTAAATAACTTATTCTCTAAACTCTGTACTTGGATCTGCAAATTTTCAATTTGTTCAGCTTGAGAGACTTCCTGGGAAAGCTTAGGGGGAATCGCTCCAGCTAGATCTTCACTTTTTTCAAACAAAGCAAAGACGGGGCTAAAAAACTCCTGGAAAAAAGAAGCCTTCCAGTCCTGGCTAGGAACTAACCAAAACACAAGTCCCAAGGCGATTAATAAAAAGAATAAGAAAAACTTAAGTCGATGCTTCGATGGTGATCTTTTCAAATAAAATTCCTCCCTTAGAAGTCTTATTAATTTTTATCTCCTACTGTCTAGTATAGATAAAAAAACTCCGACTCTCACCAATTTTTTGATGAGGTATTTGAAAAGAAATTAAAGGACAAGAAAAAGCAACCAAACTAGTCGCCTTCAAAACCTTAAAGACTATTTAAAGAAAGGCCTTTGAGATAATCTAGCTTATCTAAAGCACTACCCGTGCCCTCCACTACCGCAGACAGAGCACTAGGAGCTAAATTAACATTAATACCGATTTCTTCTTGAATACGCTTGTCTAAGCCCTGCAAAAGAGCTCCTCCTCCAGCAAGAGTAATACCCCTCTCCATAATATCAGCTGATAATTCTGGGGGAGTATTTTCCAAGGCCTTTTTA
>JAGRNM010000152.1 GCA_020440745.1 Deltaproteobacteria bacterium | reverse complement strand
CCTTGAGTATAATAAGCCACCGCGGCCCCACCCACTAAAATTGGGTGTATATTAACAGACTCCAAAGCCTGACAAAGAATCTCTACCAAAGCCATTTGTTGCTCTAGACCTTGCTTTTGGGCCGCTTTTATTAATTTTTGTTTATAATTTTTTAGGTCCAATGAGACGCACCCTTTTTCTTTTATAAGCCTTCTGTCCTTTTCTAGAGAGTTGATCCAAGTTAAAAAGATTAGCAATAGAAGCGCTAAGCTCTCGTCGTTTTGGAATAGTCTTCTTAAACTCTTCATAAGAAAGATCCTGAAAAGCTTTCTTATCCAAAGCAGGCGCTTTTTTAAGCTCTAATTTTTCCAGTAATTTAAGATAATCCTCATAAGCCAAAAGCACGGCCTTAGGTTTGCCCTGGGAGGTAATGGCCAATTGCAGGCGCTTTTCATTAACCCGCCGCACCTGCTCCGAAAGCTTGGCCTTGGCCTCGCTTAAAGGGATAAACTCCGTACTAGTCAGATCATTAAAGCTTTCATTCATAGTTTTTGTTTTAGTCATTTTTATAGTTAAAGTAAAGACTATTTTTTAAACTAAACTCCCCTCCTTAAACAAGGAAGGTGCCCGTAGGGCGGGGTGGCCCTGCTCATGAGACTAAACAAGTTTGTAGTGAAAAACCCCTCCAACCTTCGGCCACCTCCCCTTATTTAAGGGGAGGAATTTTTTATGAATAAACCTTTCCTAATTTTTAAAAAAAACTTAAAAGCACTCCTATGGCCGCTTTCAAATACTTCATCTATGACATCGAATCCATCACCGACAAAGCACTTCTACAAAAAGTACTTTACCCCGAGTTAGAAGGGCAAGCTGAAGAAGCTTATCAAAAACATTTGAGTGAACTTGCCGAAGAAGGCCGCGACTTTGTCAACCCAGCCTTTCATCAGCCCATTAGTCTAGCCGCCATAGCTGTGGATCAAGATTACGAAATTGTGAAGATTGGCTTACTAGGCAAAGAGGAAAAAAGCACCGCTAGCATCGTCAATCATTTTTGGGAGACTTATAAAGAAAAACAACCTGTCTTAGTAGACTTTAATGGTAAGGGCTTTGATTTGCGTCTTTTAGAGCTCTGGGCTTTTCGTTTGGGGATTGAGATTGGTTCGGGGTTTTTTGGCAAGTTTGGACCACGTTATAAATTTAGTGATGACGCCCATCTAGATCTGCACGAGTTCTTAAGCAACTACGGCGCTATCCGCTACCGAGGTGGACTCAATTTATTTTCTAAGATCCTGGGCAAACCGGGCAAAATGGAGACCCAAGGCCATATGGTGCAAGAGCTTTACGACCAGGAAAAGTTTTTTGAGATCGACGACTATTGTCTCTCGGACGCTATGGATACCTACTTTGTTTTTTTACGCACCCAAGTGATGTTGGGCAAACTGCCCTTGGAGCGTGAGCAAGCCTTAGTAGAAAGCGCCAAGGCAAAACTAGAAGAAAAAAACCAAGCAGAAGGTTATTTTGGGGATTATTTAAAGCATTTTTCTTATTGGGAAGAAAGACTAGACTAAGCCCACCATAACAAAAGTCAACTTTATCTATTAATTTCAAATAATTAAGAGCTTATTTTTTATCTCTTACCTGATACTCTTAGTAATTATACTAAGTTTACCTTAGTTTATCTTTTTTTGATAAACTAAGGTAAACTTAGTATATATGGAAGCCAGAAACAATCCCTATGCTCCAGGAGCAGGCATGATCCCACCAGAACTAGCGGGCCTAAAAGCTATCTTGGAAAAAATCTAGATTCAGTTAGACCGCTGCCGAGCTGGACGATCCCATCGAGGTCTTATTTTGGTGGGTCTGCGCGGTGTGGGGAAAACGGTCTTACTAACTCGCCTCTCTCAAGAAACCGAATCAAAAGGCTTTGTGGTGCTCGCTATTGAAAAAAATAATAACTAAGCCAAAGCCTCTACCAATCTTCAAAACTTTCTCCCCGGGGCAATTGATTAAAAATATCCACTAGCTCTTTAATAGGCCCACTCAGTTTGCGAGTTTTTAAATTAAACCAAGAACCTTCTACTACAATCACGGCCGCTAAGGTGTCTTGGTTTTTGTAGAGGTGGTGACGTAGTCTCCAACGAGTCCCTTCCCAATTAATAGCCCCTAGCTGAAAATCCTCAGGCAAGAGTCCTTCAAAAAAAGCAGGGAAATTCTCAAAATCAAAAACGCAGCCTTCTACAGGAAGAGTTAAAGAAATAGGAGAACCTTGATAACTAGGCAAATACTCAAAGCGATAGGCACGCTTTTCTTTTTCCATGAGACGACCTGCCTCAATACCATTAAAGTAAACTTTTGCTTGTCTCATTGCTGACCGAAATTTTTCCGTGCTCTAAATCGTAGATCACCGTTTTACCCACACCAGCTAAATCCGCTAAGCGGAGCTGGCTAAGGCCGCTTTTTTTGCGATGAAAGCTTAATAAGGAAGCTAGTTGATTGGAATCTTGGAGAATATTCATAATATTTACTGTTAAAACAGTAAATATTAATGCTTTTAATAAAAAAATTACAAAAAGGAAGAAACAAAAAAATATTTACTGCTTTAACAGTATTTTTTAAGCTAAACCACTAAGAAAAATCAAATCCCTTCAAAATTTTTTCCAACTGCTTCACCGGCAGCCCCACGATATTATCCAAGTCTCCCTCAATCTTTTCAATCAAAGCACGGCCCAACCCCTGTACCGAACAAGCGCCCGCCTTACCCATGGGCTCGCCGGTGGCGATGTAGTCCCAGATCTCTGCGTCACGATAATCTTTCATGGTGACCCAGCTAGTTTCGACAAAGTCTTTTAGCAGTTTTCCTTTCACAAAAATGGCCACCCCAGTGATTACAGCATGACGCCTCCCCTTTAATTGAGACAAAATCTGAAAAGCATGACCCCTATCCTTAGGCTTGCCAATTTTTTCTTGACCACAAGCCACTAAGGTATCAGCGCCAATGATTAAATCTTGGGGAAATGAAACAATTAAAGAAGCTGCCTTTGCCCTAGCTAAAAAAAGAGCCTCTTCGGCTGGACTTAAGTGGGCTTGGGCTTCTTCTACAAAGTTTGGAATAACCGCCTCAAAAGCTAGATCTAACTTATTCATTAAAGCAAAACGTTGAGGCGACTGGGAGGCGAGAATAATTTTCATAGTAAGGTTTTAAAAATTCTAAAAAATCTAAAAACTATTAAAGCCAATCTTGTCACAAAATTTATAATTTTTGCTTGAAAAAACCAAGACTTAATCCGATAAGTGCTTGTACCCCATCGCAGCAAATAAAGGAGGAAGTCTCATGGACTCATATCAAGTTAGTAGCATTTTAGAATCACTTTTTCGCTGGATCCACGTCGTAGCAGGTATTTTATGGATTGGCCTACTTTACTTTTTTAACTGGGTTAATTCTGCCTTTGCCCCCACCATGGATGGCGAAACCAAGAAAAAAGTCGTGCCCGAGCTGATGCCTAGAACCCTTTACTGGTTCCGCTGGGGAGCAGCCTGGACTTGGTTTTCTGGTGTTTTGCTACTCATGTTAGTTTTTTATCATGGCAAAATCAGCCTTGCCGATCAGGTTAACGGCTTTACAGCAGGTGCCTGGATCATGGTGGCCGCTACTTTTGCCGGTGTTTTTGTTTATGATTTGATCATGAATACCTTGGGCAAAAGTAATATTAAAGCCGCGGTGATCTTATCTTTTGTTTTGGTAGTGGTGATGATCTTTCTCTACCAATATGTAGGCGGATTTAGTTACCGAGGCACCACCATCCATGTGGGAGCTCTTTTTGGTAGCTGCATGGCCTTTAATGTGTGGTTCCGCATTTGGCCGGCACAAAAGAAAGTTATTCCCGCTATTAAAAATGGCGAAGCCCCTGATGCTGCTGCCGCGGCCTTGGCAGGGCTAAGGTCCAAGCACAATACTTATATGAGTGTTCCCTTGGTTTGGGCCATGCTCAATACCCACAGTACTTGGGCGGCCAGCTATAATCTCTATATTTTACCAGCCTTTATTGCCTTTGGCTGGTGGGTTACTTATAAGCTTTATAAAAGAGCTGCTAAGGTCCCTGGATTTTAAGAAATTTTTTAAAAAAGCTTTAAACACACTTGTTTTTAAGACCTTTCTTACCTTAGAAAGGTCTTTTTTTATCCTCTAAACGTTTTTTGTTAGTTTAATTTAGGAGTCTTAATATGAAATCTTCTTTTTTAACCGCCATAGTTCTATTGTTGATCAGTACTCCAGTATTGGGAGGGGGGACTTC
>JAGRNM010000151.1 GCA_020440745.1 Deltaproteobacteria bacterium | reverse complement strand
CTTTTTTTAAAGAAAAATTTTGACTTATTTTTAGAACAATTAAAAAATACTTATTTTTTAATTGCTTATAGAAGCACTAAAATAAAAAATAAGCATAGATTAAGCAGGAAGTGAGCAAAAGCCCTCCCTGCAAGCGGTTTAGCTGCTTTTTTCTTAAAATGAATAAAAGCATCGCCACTAAAACAGCCACCATAAAAGGAGCATCTGCATGAAGTAGTCTCGCCTCAAAATGAATTGGCTTAATAGCTGCTACCGAACCCAAGATCAGTAAAATATTAAACAAATTACTACCCACTACATTAGCAACCGCAATATCATTTTGTTTCTTGAAAGCCGCCACTAAGGTTGTCGCTAGTTCTGGTAAACTAGTCCCAAAGGCCACCAAAGTCAGCCCAATAACTCGCTGACTAATACCAAAATGCTCCGCTAAGATAATGGCATTATCGATCAAAAGCTTAGCGCCCAAGATTAAAGAGCCAATGCCCAAGAATACTAAAAAAAGCAGCCAAGAAATCTTTTGCTTCTTATCTTCTTTAATTTCTTCCTGATATTCTTTTTTTAATTTATCTTGAGACCTAGCTTTTCTTACTAAATGAACCTGCAATAAAATATAAGCGACAAAACCAAAAAGTAAAAGAAAGCCTTCCCACCGTTCTAAAACTCCTCCCCACATCATCCCTAACATGACCACACTAGCAAAAAGCGCCAAAGGAGCTTCACGTTTGATAATATCAGAATGCACGGTGACCGGAAAAATCAAGGCGCTTAAACCTAAGATAAAACCCACATTATAAATATTAGAACCCACCACATTACCCAAGACCACATCACCTGCACCTTGCACTAGTTGAGCTTGCAAACTAGCCACCAACTCCGGCGCACTAGTACCGCAAGCCACCACCGTTAAACCCACAATCACAGGAGAAATACCTAGCCTCAAGGCCAATTGGCTAGAACCATCAACCAGCCAATCAGCGCCAAAGTAGAGGATAATAATCCCCACTATAAATAACAAAATTGGAATTAACATAGAAAGACTCTACCTTGATCGGACCACTAAAAGAACTACGTCTTCGCCGGTCTCTATTAATTGAATACGATAAGTACCTATATCTAAATAAACAGGAGAAATAGGCTTGCGTTGACCTTTGCTTCTTAAAAAGACTTCTTGACTTTGCCCATCGCTAGTCACTTCCATATGCATACCCACATAACCATCTCCACTGCAATCTCTACCATTACAAAGTGTATTAATAAAACTCTTAGCCTTAAGATGTAAACTAGGCTTACCCTT
This sequence comes from Deltaproteobacteria bacterium, assembly GCA_020440745.1. Lineage (GTDB taxonomy): Bacteria > UBA10199 > UBA10199 > DSSB01 > DSSB01 > JAGRNM01. The sequence goes on along the minus strand of JAGRNM010000151.1, from coordinate 2,982 downwards.
TTCATCCAAAGAAGCGCTTTGCCCTTGTCTCATCAAAAAACTCTGTTCTAGTTTAATTTTAATACCACTTTTGTCTAAATTTCTTTTTTCTTCTAAATGACCAATAATTTTGACAGAACTAGCTAAGAAAGTGCCTGTTTGGCCTTCTTCACCCTTTACCACAACCCGGTCTCCAATCTTAAGTTCTTCTAAAGAGGTTTTTTTAAACTTAGTATTAGCATTGGTATAAACCCTAATCAAAGGAGGCACATCCAAACCAAAACCTTTAGAACTATCCACGTTAATATTACGAATCACCCCTTCTAAAGTCTTAGCTTCTACAGAAAATGGCAAAAGACCCAAGATTAATAAAAAGACAAGACTGAGTTTTTTGATAAAATTCATAAAAAATAACCTTATTTAAATTTAAGTAAGAGCCAACTTTCTTTAAGAAGTTTTTTTATCTTTAACAACGCAAATAATCAAGATTCTCTTCTATAAATCTTTTACGTTTAATAAAAAAACCACCTCCGTTGCCGAAGGTGGTTCTTACGATTGATCTATCAATCCCTTATTAGCCCTTATCACAACAAGACCAAGCTTGCTTGGTAAAAGAGCCAAGGGTCACTCGGTGCACATCTGCTACTTAGTTGTTTCAGGCAAAAGCAGGAGATGTTTAAAGTAATACTCAAGCTCACTCTTTAGACCCCTGACTCTCCACACTTTAAATAAAGTCTTCTCTATTTTAAAAATTCAGGGGGAATCTTTTGACCCCCAATCCCCACTCCCAGACAAAAAAATTGTCTGAAGATTTCTTTCTTAACCTTTATCTAAAATTGTAAACCCCTTAGCCAAGAGGTCAATAGCAAATGACTTCTTAGAAAAATCTACCTATCTTTTTAAGAAGATCTTTATTTTAAAAATCCACCATCAGTGTTTTTAAAGCTTTAAATCCTCCGTAAAAAAAACTAAATCAAGCCCATGAGAAGAGAGCTACTTCAATGGTTTCAAGACTTTCAAAGACCCTTACCTTGGAGAAAAAATCAAAACCCCTACTCCATCTGGGTTAGCGAAATCATGCTTCAACAGACCCAAGTAGCCACTGTGATTCCTTACTTTGAGCGCTTTATGAAACGCTTTCCTAGTCTTCAGGACTTAGCCAAGGCCTCTGAAGAAGAAGTCTTAAGCTTCTGGTCGGGCTTAGGCTATTATCGTCGGGCCAGATTCCTCCACCGGGGCGCCCAAGAGGTCCAAAACAAATATCAGGGTAAAATACCCAATAACTTTAAAGACTTAAAAAACATACCCGGCATTGGCGACTATACGGCAGGGGCCATTGCCTCCATTGCTTTTCAGCAAGCAAGCCCAGTTGTGGACGGAAATGTCATCCGGGTACTCTCCCGCTTTTATGCCCTCCAAGGACACGCCAAAGAAGGCACACTGATCAAAAAAATTTGGGAAAAAGCTCAAGCACTAGTGCAAGGCCCCCAACCAGGAGACTTTAATCAAGCCTTAATGGAACTAGGGGCCACCTTATGCCGAGTTAAAGCGCCCGACTGTGGACACTGTCCCATTGCCCAAAACTGCCAAGCCTACCAAAAAGCTAAACCCGAGGACTACCCCCAAAGCCCTCCTAAACCTAAGGTCTTAAGGCTCCATCGCTTGGTGGCCCTATGTCAGCCTCAAGACAAAACCCAAGAAATTCTACTAGTTAAAAAGAAAAAACCTAAATGGTTTCAAGGGCTTTGGGAGCTTCCTCATGAATACATACAAGCCAAAGATGAGGTTCAAGAGGTCCTTCAACAAAGCCTTAAAAAAAACTTTAACTTGGATTTATTAAATTTAAGGGCAAGCGGCTCTAGCCGACACGGTATTACCCACCATAGGATAGAAAGCCACGGCTACCTTCTAGAAGTTGGGGGTGAGTTAAAAATAGACCCCCTTTATGCCGAAGCCAAATTTGTACCCATTGCTACCCTAAACCAACAAGCTCTACCTAACTTTGAGCGTAAAATACTCAAACAAGCACAACTGCTAGACAAATAAGCCTTTTTGCACTAACATTAAAAAAGAAAGGAAAAAGAGACTGCTATGTCTTCTGCCATCGAAAAAGGAAAGTCGATTTATCATTTCCAATCTTTATTGGGAAAAGATTCCCCTTTGGCAAAAAATCCACAAAAACCCACCGAAAATCAAGCCCAGCCTAAGACCGGCTTTGATCGGTACCTTTCTCAAGCAGATCCTAAAAAACGTCTGGATCAAATCACCAAATAACTTAGTTTTTATTTAAAAAAACTAATAATGGAAACCCGACTTTCTTAAGTGGATCATAGGCTCGCCAGCTTCTTGTAAATGGCCACCCACCACCTCTCCAATCACTAATTGATGATCGCTAGCATCATAAACATGGCGTACTTGGCATTCTAAATAAGCTAAACTATGCTCTAAAACCGGTAGCCCTGTTTGAGGTCCTTGCTTGATATCAATACCCACAAAAGGATCTTGATCCGGCGCAAAACCTTTACCAAAGTGGGCCAACATATTTTTTTGCTCACTATGCAAAAGATTAAGCACAAACTTTTTAATAGCTCCCAAAGCTCCTTCGGCAGCTCGGCCGCGCTTAATAGCTACACTAATCATCGGGGGATCAAAACTGCATTGCTGAAACCAGCTGACCAACATGGCCGAACGCTGATCCTGATAAGCTGTGGTTAAAATAGCAAGTCCACTAGGCAAACGACCTAAGGCCTTTCCTAGATTTTCTTTATCTGATTCATTCATTGCCATGGGATACCTCCATTGATTAAAACAGCCTTAAGAAAACTTAAACCAGAAAGCAAGTCATGGCTCCTCTTAATTATTTTTTAATCAAAAAAGACGCTGTATTTTTAAGCGGCCCAGACCATTTGAGTTTTTTAAACAACTACTGCAGCCAAAACTTAAGCCCATTAAAAAAGGGCGAATCCGCCTTAGGATTTTTTTTGACCCAAAAGGCAAAAATCA
>JAGRNM010000150.1 GCA_020440745.1 Deltaproteobacteria bacterium | reverse complement strand
CCTTGCTAGACCGTACCCATCTCTATCGCATGCTCTCCAAAAAGGGCAATCCCGAGCTGAGAAGTCTGCACACTTTGCTTAAGGGCTTGGGCTTTCGATTAGCGGTGGCGGTGGATTAAGCTCGTGGAGGCTGAGGGCTTGGAAGAGGCCCAAAAAATCCCAGGCTATCACGATGAGCCTTTAAAGGGGCAAAGAAAGGGCCAACGCTCAATTCGCTTAAACATACAAAAGTAGAACTTCAGACGGAGGTTTTATTTTAAGCCGATGGTTTGAGAGGCAGTTTCAAAATAAAACCGCATGGATTTTATTCTGTCATTCTTCTTCAAACAAACAGGTTTACCCGAGTGTAAAATTTTGGGGTCGCGTCTAGACTTAGATAGTTGATAGTCACCTCTTTCCTAAAAGAGGAATTACAGACGAAAGTCTCGGTTGAGTAACACAGCCATTCTCAAGGTAGTAGGTTTAAAACAGCTAATCATCCCAAATGCCTCCATAAGGGTTTAGCCATTAATAATTGCCATACCCCCTTTGTCGTAGCGATCGCCCATAACACGATCAGCAAGCGTATCCAGAGTCGCCCGCTCCCCATCAGACAACTCCACATGATAAGCGCCTAGATTGGACTTGAGGTTTTCCAGTTTGCTTGTTCCCATAAGAGGCAAGATGTATTCACCACGACCCATCACCCAAGCAAGAGCAACCTGCGCCAATGTACATGATTTGACCGAGGCTACTGCTTCGATCTCATCAACAAGCGCCACGTTGGCGGCGTAGGCTTCACCTTGGTAACGAGGAGTTGTCAAACGCCAGTCGCCTTTACCCAGTGTCTCTTTCTTAAATCGCCCCGTTAGCATGCCTCTGCCCAAGGGCGAGTAAGCCACCAGTGACGCACCGACTTGGAGACAGGCTGGGATGACATCGGCCTCAATATCCCGGCTAAAGATGGAGTACTCTGACTGCACCGCCGAAATTGGATAAACTTGGGCTGCACGATGAATTGTTGCGCCTGATGCCTCGGATAAACCAATGGCGCGCACCTTACCCTCGGCCACTAGCTCAGCCATTGCAGCCACTGTTTCTTCAATTGGTATAGACGGATCAACACGATGCAAGTAGTACAAATCGATAACATCGGTACGCAAACGCTGAAGTGATCCTTCGACAGCACGCCTACAGTTCTTAGGAGAACCATCAAGTCCAGTAAACTCACCTGTTTTGAAATCCCGCATTGGTCCAAACTTGGTGGCGATGAATACCTGATCACGGCGGTCGGCAAAGGCCTTGCCCAACAAGGTTTCATTGGCGCCGCCGATTCCATACATTTCTGCCGTATCAAAGTGTTGGACGCCCAACTCGATGGCTTCGTGTAACAGCTTGATCGCAGCACTCTGCTCTATGGGAGGACCGTAAAACTCCGATAGGCCCATGCAGCCAAAGCCTATCGCTGGTAATTCCCGTTTAGTATTGCCTAGGGTTCTTTTTTTCATAGCTGTTATCTCCATAAATACCTTTTTTAGCTCTTCAAATGGAGGTTTTATTTTGAAAGGACTTACCAAAAAATTAACTTAAAATACTAGCTCTGTCGGGAGTTTTTTTAGAGGGTTTGTTGGAAGTTAGAAGTGGAGTTTTTAAAAACTTTGTCCCCCTCACTTTTTTAATTAAGGATTATTTTAAAATACTTTCGTAAGTCCTAAGGCGCCTATCACTATCACCGCGGGCGGAAGCAGTAGAGGGTTAATGCCCTTGGTGTATTCTATGGCACTATCCAATAGAGTAAGTGAACTTCCTCCTCGGGCGGGAAGCGAATCACTTAAAATAGGATCATTAGGGGTTGCTTGCTCTGGCTCAGCCTTTACTTCTAATTTTTCTTGCTGCTTAAGCTTTTCAACCAAAATAAGGTTTGATTTGTCTATACAGACCGTATCACCATCAATAAGCTCTATAGTTTTGCTACCGCCTACAATCTTTTGATACACTCGTCCTTCTTCAATAATGCTAAGCTTATATTGACTTGTATCTTCACAAGGTTCTGATAAGACCACACCTTGCATCCAGACAGAGTATATCCCAAAGGTTAGCAGTTCACCATCTTGACCGGTTTTATTTGAATTCACTATTCCTGCTATATCTCCTGCTTCAATCTTGGTGCCTTCACAAGGGTAAGCAATAGTTCCCCTCACATGACACCTCTCATATTCATCAGTCACTTTGAGGCCTTGGACAGGAGGTGTTGCACTTATTGGTGGTGGAGCCATATTTATTTCCTTGTGTTTTATCTTTTATGCCAAGAGGCAGTAATGAGGGGTTAAATTTAAATTTTGTCGCTTGATACTAGGCTAAAGAATTCCCCTTTTGTCATGTTTATTAACGATTTTTATTTTCGTATTTTATTTTCGTATTTTATTTTCGTACAATAAAAAGAATGGTTGCTTGTTTTTTTATTTTTAAAAAAACATAAAAACTTAAGCAAAACATTTTAATCTAGTTAAATCCCAAGTGAGTGCAATCTCGGCAGCTTGCTCCCGAGTTCTCCAAATAAGACATTTCTAATTTATCAATACTTAAAAAACAAAAAGACGATCTTTTTAGAGGCCAATAGGTAGTAGCTTAGCCCCATCCCTCCTTGCACACATTAAAGGGTTTAGGTTCTTCATTGCTAAGTTTCTATTTTAAAGCGATTATTGAGGAAGCGCTCTCAAAATCAAAGCTCTGTCTAAATTTTTGTTGGTCCGAAAATTTGTTGTTTTAAATTTTAATTTAAGCTCTTAACCTAGCTTATTTTTTAGAAAATAGTTCCAAACTTACATGGAGGAAAAAATATGAGTAAAGCGATTGAAAACCTAGTGGAAGCGCAGCAGTTGGCCATGAGCCTAAGGCCTAAAGTTGGTGGTTTTCCGGTTCTGGCAGAAACTTTACGACGTGCTGGGGTTAGCCGCAATCTTTGGTCACTGCCATCCTGCCAAAGTATCTATATCACCAAATACGGCCCGGTTGTTCAACAAGGCTCTCCGCTGGTTGAGCTTAGTGCCGAGGTGCCAGTATTTGATCGGGAGGCATTGATCAAGGCATTGCGGATGGATCAAGCGGGAGAGAGTTCTTTTCCTCAATTTCTTAAGTCATCATGGGAAGCCGGGGTGATCGCTTATGACGTGGATTTTGAAAAACGAACATGCACTTATTTTGGTGTGCAAGGTGAGTCCTATCAAGAGGAGTACCCTAGTGTTGAAATTAATGGGTAAAAAAATCCAATTGAAAGAAGTTATTTAATGGAGGAGTCCAACTCAATCTTTTAAACCTAAAGTAAGCTAAGAAAGTTTTTAACAACTTAATAAAGCTAGGTTCGATAAGCTTATCCTGTCTGCTAAGTTAATTTCCCCTTCCCCCACAAAAAAAGAAGCTAAATCATGGCACCAAGAGTCCGTCCAAATAAAGAGATTTCTTCCCAAGAAGTAGCAGAAGTCTGCAAAGCCTTTGCGGGAGATCCCCAAACTACCAGCGATGACATTGTCCTGATACAGCCAGACCAAGATCAATTAAGCCGTCAAATCATTGATTCTGAAAACAGTGATTATTTTCAAAAATGTGAAGAGGTTATTAAAGAAGGTAAAGAAAAATTTGGCGATACTTATTGGGATACGAATAAAGTCGCCCAACTGAGAAAAGCAGGTCGTCAAGCTGACATAAGCTTAGGGTTTAACTTAGCCTCTTCTCCTTCAACAGCCTATACTAGCAATTTCAATGGTGTTCATAGGTTTGTCATGGCTGCAGAGTTTCCTATTCCTAAAGACAAAGAGCTTTTTGAAAGCTACGTTAGCTACTTAGCTTACCATGAAGCAGGTCACGCCTTCAAAGATTATCTTATTCTGGAGAATAATCTTCCAGAAAAATATTTTAAATATCTTGATACTTCAAAGCTTCCACCTTTTTTAGATTTAAAATTAAAGACTGTTTATGTGGATGATCCTTTAGTTAAGGGAGTCAATATTGAAGAATTGAGCAATGAGGAACAATATAACTTAGTTCTAAGAATTAAATTTATAGGTTTAAATAATACGTATATTGAACTCTTTCGCAATAGAATTGATCCCAAAGATAGAAAAGAGTTTGATCGTTTAGTAGAAGAAAGTTTTGGGAACTTATCTTCCAAAAGTATAGAAGAACTAACACATTTACATTATTTGTTAGCAGAGGCTTTGAGAAGTGGTGAATAATCCTATGATCTTGAGCATAAGAAAATTAATAAAGTGTATACCTTTAATTTTCGAGGTGGTTTTAGC
>JAGRNM010000014.1 GCA_020440745.1 Deltaproteobacteria bacterium | reverse complement strand
TATCCTCGCACTCCGATTCGTACTCAGGTGGTTTTTGAAAACCAAGACTCCGACGGAGAACTTTATTTTTTTGCCAAAGATATCTCAGCTGGAGGAATTTTTATTGAAGCCGAGATGGAGGTAGAAATTGGAAGTCAGGTTTTTTTACGATTTTCCCTCACCCCCCACTCCAAACCTATCCAAGCAACCGGCGAAGTAGTACGGGTGATGCGAGATAATAACCGTTTAGGAGTAGGCATTCACTTTGTTTATATTCACCCCTTAGATCGACAATTGATTCAAGACTTTATCGAAAAAGGCTCAGGCGCTTAAGCTTAACTGGGTAAAGTTTCTTCCAAAGCCTTCCATAAAATATTTAATAACTCTTTGAGTGTCTCAGTAGAAATTCCTAAAGGAGGCATTAAGACCAAAACATCCCCTAGCGGTCTTAAGAGAGCTCCGTGTCGACGGGCAGCATAACAAACTTTAGCCCCCATCTGCTCAGAAGCTAAAAACGCTTCCCCTGTCTTTTTATCCTTGATGAGTTCAAGCCCCGCCATCAGTCCTTTTTGCCTGACTTCTTTTATATGGGGATGTTTTAAAAAATCCTGCAAGCCTTGCTCCAAGACCTGTATTTTTTCTGTTAAAGCTTCTAAGACTTTTTCTTCTTCAAAGATTTTTAAATTAGCCAAAGCTGCTGCACAGGCTAAGGGATTGCCTGTGTAACTATGTCCATGGAAAAAAGTCTTAAATTCTTCATGACGACCTAAAAAGGCCTGAAAGATTTCTTCAGTAGCCAAGGTAGCGGCTAAGGGCAAATAACCGGCGCTAATGCCTTTGGCTAGACAAAGTAAATCTGGTTTGACTTTTTCATGTTCTACGGCAAACATTTTACCGGTACGGCCAAAACCCGTTGCCACCTCGTCACAGATTAATAAAACCCCATGCTGGTCACAAAGCTCACGCAAGTGACTTAAAAAACCTTCTGGCATCAGCCTCATCCCAGCTGCCCCTTGGATCAAGGGCTCCACAATACAAGCCGCTGTCTCAAAAGCGTGTTTTTCAAAAAGTACTTTGGCTTGTTTAAAAGAAAAATCCTTAATTAAAATAGTCTCAAAAAGCAGAGGACGAAAAATTTCGTGAAAAAGCTCCATCCCTCCCACACTCACCGATCCCAAAGTATCGCCGTGATAGGCGTTTTCTAAACAAATAAACTTAGTCTTTTGTTTTTTTCCTAAAGATTGCCAGTATTGAAAGGCCATCTTAAGAGCGACTTCTACGCTGGTAGAACCACTATCAGAATAAAAAACCCTAGCTAAGTTGGAAGGAGCAATTTTTAATAAAGCTTGAGCTAGCTTAATAGAAGGCACATTGCCTATGCCTAAGAGTGTGCTATGGGCTACCTTTTTTAGTTGGTCTTGGATGGCTTGATCCACCGCCTCTTTTTGATGACCATGAACATTAACCCAAAGAGAGCTTATCCCATCAATATAAGCCTTACCTTCTAAGTCATAAAGATAAACCCCTTGGGCTCGCTCCACAATCAAAGGGTCCATCGCCTGATAGTCTTGCATTTGGGTAAAAGGATGCCAGATCAAGGAGCGATCCTGCTCTTTTAGTTGGGCAATTTTTTCTGGATTCATGATTTTTTAAATTTATTTAATAATTAACGATCAATTAAACGTAAGCCACCACCTCGTTCGATTTGAAACTCATCTAAGTCATAGGCAACCACAGTATTTTCAAAATGAGGTTTGGCTTCTTCTAAGAGTTCTTTAGAACTTCCATAACGTTGAGAAATATGAGTCAAAATTAAATGCTTGGCAGCAGCTTCTTGAGCCACTTGCGCTCCATCTTCGGCACAACTATGTCCCCAAGCATGGGCTTCTTTTTTCATATCCTTGGTAAAAGTACTTTCGTACAAAACAACATCAGCTCCTTTAGCAAGGTCCAAAGCCCCCTGACAAGGTCGGGTGTCTAGACAATAGGCCACCGAGCGTCCAGAACGGGTTGGTCCCACAAAATCTTGGGGTTTAAATACCCGTCCGTCTTCCAAAGTGACAGTCTCGCCCCGCACCAACCGACCTCTGACCGGACCACTGGGCACACCAGCTCTAAAAGCGGCATCTCGGTCAAACTTACCCGGTAAGTCTTTTTCTTGAAAAACATAACCCCAACACTCGATGACGTGGCTTAAGGCTTGAGTTTTGACGCAATAAGTCTCGGTTTCTAAAAGTGTCGAAGGTCCTTTAATTTCTTTAAAATGACAGGGATAGCTTAAGGAGTATTGGTGTCTTTTAAGGCCTAATCGTAAGATCTCGCTCATCCCTGAGGGGCCAAAAACATGCAGGGCCTCAGTCCTTTCGGACAAGCTAAAAGTACCCAAAAGGCCTACCAGCCCATTAAAGTGGTCACCATGAAGATGGGTAATAAAAATAGCCTTAACCTTACCCCATCTGAGGCGGCTTTTCATGAGCTGCAATTGAGTGCCTTCGCCACAATCAAAAAGAAAAATATCGCCATCAAACTCCAAGGCCACAGCGGCTGAAGCTCGCCTCAAAGTGGGCCTTCCGGCCCCTGTCCCTAGAGTTACTAGGCGCATTGGGGAACCTTTCTATGGATTAAGGATTTAAAAAAAATAATTTTTTTAAAAAAAATCTGAAATATTAAGGCACTTCTAGCCTTACTAAGACCGATAAACCTCTTAGCAAAAAGATTGAGACGAGGACAGATTTTTTAGAGTTTCTTTCAAAAAGCCCTAAAAAAACTTGATAAAATCTTTTAAAATCAAATAGTTAGATTTAAACATTCTTCGTCTTTAAAATTTGAAGAATTAAATACTAAAAATAACTAAAATTAATAACTAAGACTACTTCCAGGCAAAAAAGCCTACATTTTTTTAGGAGGTTTTAAAATCATGAGCGTTACCGGTATTCCAGGATCTATTCCTTCCGTTCCTTCCGTCGACTATATGTACCAAGGTGGCTATGGCGTGACTGGCCAAACGGGCTTAAGTCCGGCGGACATTCAGGTTATTCGTGAGTTTTATGAGCAAGCCAAGCTCTACCAACAAGCCCTACAAAACGGCACCGCCACTCCTCCAGAAAGCCAAGAGGCTTACACAGAGTTTTTAAACAAAATGGCCTACGCTGAAAGCGTCCTTTATAGCCAAGCCAGTAGTAACTGGGGTGATAGCGGTACCGGTTGGGGACAAAGCGGTGATGTTGGATCAGCTATTGATCCAAGCGCGCTTTTTGGTGGATATTTGTCTCCTGATGGTGAAGTCATCTATGACCAAGCTCCTGCGAGGGCTGGTTATATGGGCGATGGAAGAACCAGCCGCATCTTCTTAGATGAATTTACCCTTGATGTTTCTAGAACCTCCGCCAGCGTTTCTATCAGTCGCGTAGTCCTAGATGACTCTAAGCCTTCTGAAGAAAACCTTGTAATTCACATCACCAATGAAGTCACAGGCAAGGTAGACACCTATATTTTACCCGCTGATGCTAAGGTTAATCTCAAGGTAGCAGATCCAGACAAAGTCACAGTCCCATCTAATTTGGCTAGCCAAGTAGAAATTGGCGACTTTGTGGCAGGAGACCTTGGCGGCGACAATGGCTTGCCTCAAGGTTATACAGTGGACCAAAACGATCCTACTGTAGCTAACTACGATGGAGTAGCAGGAGATGTATTTGAGTTTAGGCCTCCTTTGGGTGTTAGCACAGACATTCGTACCCACAATATTTATGGAGACACTCGTTTGTCTGTCATGAATAGCAGCAAGGTGGACCTATGGCAAAATCCTGACGGTAGCTTAAAAGTCGTGGTTACTACTATTGAGGGAGAAAAGGTCACCTTTAATCTCAGCGCCGATTCCAAGCTTTATCTCAATGCCGCCCAGTCCAATGTAACCTTCCATGGTAATGGAGGTGGATTAACAGGAAATATCGGAGGGATGGTGGCTGGAGACACCCCTCCAACTCCTTCTAATGAATTAGATATCCCCGAAGGTCTTTTTGAAAACGTTATTCTTAATGGTCAAGCTGTCGCCCCTGAGGGAGAAAGCGGAGTAGAAAACGAAGAAGGCCCTAATCCTGGCTATCAAGAATGGCCCGATGCTCTTCTAAACTTACTAGACGAATTAGGCATTGATCCTGCTACCCAAGCAGTCAATTTGTCGGATAGTCTTATTCAGACCATTGAAGACGGCGTCTGGCCTCCTAGCAATCAACTCTTAGATGCTTTATTAAATAGCGATAGTCAGCTGAAAGAATTGACTGACAAGGTCCAAAATGACCCTGCATCCGAATCCCTAAGAGGCCAGCTTAAAGATCGTATGATGGATCTTTTAGGTATTGTCTATGATGGCATTAGTTCCTCTGGAGAATTACCCGAAAATTTCCCAATAGATCCAAGACATATTATTTTCTTTAATAGTGGCGGCGTGGATGCTCCTTTTGAAATTAGAGTCACCGGCGGAAAAGTCCGTCTTACTAGCCTAGAAAACGAAGTCCAAGCAGCAACAGACACAGCTGGAGTGGAATCTGAGGAAGATATCATGGATAATCCCAACTATGAGATTGCCGTGGGCTTAATGGGACTTTTCTCCGGTTCGGATATTACTATTGAAGAACTTTTAGACAGGTTAGATCAAGCAGGAATTAATTTAAATACCCTTCAAGGTTTTGGCCCTGGACAAGATGGACCTGTTCCTGCTGTCATTTGGGACCTTATTCAAGAAAATGACGCAACTATGAGAGGCTTAATTGATAACCAAAAAAACAATCCCAGTGGAGTCAATACTCGTGCGCTGACTGGGCATGTGGTTAAATACCTATCGGTACTTTACCCCGATTACCAATTTAATGCCACCAGCGAGAGTGGCACCAACTACCAAAACGATATACGGGTAGTAGCACCTAATGGCACCAACTATATTTATCAGTTGTATCCCGATAGCTGGATTAATGGTAACGGATTTACAGGTGATTTTACCCTTGAGTATCACCACTAAGAATAAAAAAAGTTTAGAAGCAAAAAGGGCTGTTTTAAAATAGCCCTTTTTTTATAATAGAAAAAATCTAAAGCAACCAAGCCATCAGCAAGGTGGCCAAGCCTAAAAAACTAAAAAAGCCTGCTACGTCGGTCGCAGTCGTGACAATGACTCCACTAGCAAGCGCGGGATCTACCTTAGCCCATTTAAGCAATAAGGGAATCGCTGTACCGCTAAAAGCCGCCACAAAGAGATTGGCAATTAATGCCAAACCCAAAACCAAACCCAAAACCATATCGCTGGCATACCAATAGGCCACCCCCGCCATAATTAATCCTAAGAGCACTCCATTTAAGGTGCCAGCTAGTAATTCTTTTAATAAAATCTTTTTAGCATTTTTAAAGGTTACCTCTCCTAAGGCAATCCCTCTAGTAATAACAGCCAGACTTTGAGTGCCAGCATTGCCTCCCATGCCCGCCACAATGGGCATAAAGACTGCTAACAAGACTTTCTTTTCTAAAGTTTCTTGAAAAAGCCCCACTACCATGGCGGCCAAAATGGAAGTTAATAAATTAAACAAGAGCCAAGGAAAACGCATGCGTAAAGAAGTCAAAGCAGGATCGGTAACATGCTCTTCTAAGCCTGTACCCGCTAGACGATAGATATCTTCACTAGCCTCTTCTTTAATAACGTCCACCACATCGTCTACCAAGATACGACCCAAGAGTAGACCAGAAGCATCTACCACCGGTAGACTTAAGATATCATACTTACTAAACATCTCAGCCACTTGTTCTTGGTCCACCTCTGGCTGTATGGAAAAAAACTTTTTTTCCATGACTTCGCTGACTTTTTTCTGTGGATCTTCTAAAATAAGCCGCTGAATTGGTAGACTCCCTTGCAAAACCCCTCGACTATCCACCACATAAATATTTTGCACATCCTCCACTTCTTCACTTTGTTCTCTAATGGCCTGGGCAGCCTCAGCTAAGGTACTTTCTGGACTAACACGAATTAATTCGGACTGCATTAAGCCACCAGCTGTGTCTTCTGGATAGCTCAAAAGCTGTCGCATAGGAGCCGACTCTTCCTCGGGCAAAGATTCTAAAATTTCTTGGGCTTCTTCTTCTGGTAGTTCTTCTAAGAGATCCGCCACATCGTCTGAGTCCATTTCATCGATGATCTCAGGTAGTTTGTCCTCGGCGATGGACTCCATCACCTCCCCTTGACGGTGTTCTTCTACCAAAGGCAAGACATCGGCCGCCAACTCTGTACTCAGCAAAGCCATCAGCCTAGTGCGCTTAGTTTCGTCTAATTCTTCTACAATATCAGCAATGTCAGCAGGATGGAGTTCCTCCAATAGATCCTTAATCTCTTCGTCACTAGCTTTTTCCAAGTAAGCTTGAAACTCGGAAAAATCCTTTTCGATAAGATCGAGAAAAAAAGAACGAGGTAAAGACATAGTGAAAAGGAAAATTTAGAGATTAAAAATTAAAAAGCTTAAAAAATAATTTTAATCACTCAAGAGCCTAAAGACTCTTAGAAAAAATCTTTTAAGCTTTCTTCTTAACCGCCTTAGCTTGGGCTCTCCTGAGTTCCCGTTCGGAAGGTTTGGGCTCTTCTAGACGTACCTTGATGGCTAAACCGTGAGCATCCAGCCCTTCCATCTGACTCAAAGTCTCTAAGGTTGGTGCAAATTTTCTTAAGGCCTTTTCGTCAAAGGAAATCACCGAACTTGTCTTTAAAAAGTCCAAAACGCTTAAAGGTGAACCAAAACGAGCATTACCTGCTGTAGGAAGCACATGCGAAGGCCCTGCAATATAATCACCACAAACTTCTGGAGTCATTAGACCTAAGAAGATAGCACCGGCATTATGTACCTCAGGAAGATATTTTTCTGGATCTTGAACAGCTAATTCTAAGTGCTCTGGGGCGATCTCGTTACTAAGTTCGATGCCCTCTTTGATATCCTTAGCTACAATAATAAAAGATTTATTTTTAATAGAAGCCTCCGCAATCTTGCGACGACTAAGAAAACGTAACTGACGACGAATCTCTCCTTCTACCCGATGGGCGTAATTGGAGTTAAAAGTGACCAAAACACTTACCGCGTTTTCGTCGTGCTCAGCTTGACTTAGCATGTCAGCAGCTACCCAATCAGGCCTAGCATCTTGATCGGCAATAATCAAAACCTCACTAGGGCCGGCGATCATGTCCACATCTACCAAGCCAAAGACCTCTCTTTTAGCCTGAGCCACATAAGCGTTGCCTGGTCCCACAATTTTGTCTACCCGTTTGATTTGCCCCGTACCATAGGCAAAGGCGCCAATAGCCTGAGCACCACCCATTTTATAAATGGTGTCAACTCCTGCAATATCAGCAGCCACCAAAACAGCAGGAGAACACTCGCCACCCACAAAGGGCGTAGCAATAACCACTTCTTCTACACCTGCTACCCTGGCTGGCAAGGCATTCATTAAAACCGTAGAAGGATAGGCAGCCTTGCCACCAGGAACATAGACCCCTACTCGTTTTAAAGGAGTCACTCGCTGACCAACTCTGATTCCCTCGGATTTAATCTCAACTGCTGGATACTTTTGCTTTTTATGATAAGCCTCGATGCGCTTAGCCGCTAATTGAAGGGCCTCTTGATGCTCTTTGGGCACTTCTTTATAGGCCTTTTTAATTTCGGCCTTAGTGACTAACATTCGGTTAGTCTCCAGCTCAAAGCGGTCAAATTTTTTGGTGTACTTTTGGACAGCCTTATCACCCCTTAACTTGACCTCTTCTAAGATATTAATCACCTCTCGGTAGACGTCTTTAGTGAGATCCTCACCTCGTTTAAGAATTTTTTCAAATTCGTACCTAAAATTGCGATCGGAAGAGCGGAGTGTTTTCATAGCCAAGCCTTCTACCGCGTTTGACGCAATTCGTAAAGACAAGAAATTTTAGCTAAGCTGGTCAAAATTTCGTATATTGTGTATCGAATATCGTGTATCGGGGTTCTTTTGAAGGGATTGCTTCCTAAATTATTAAAAAAACACACTAGCAAAGGGATCCCAAGAAACCTGATACCTAATATTTGATACACGATCTTTAAGGAGAGAAAAAATGCCACCTAGTCCTCATGCCGATCTGATTCTAGCCATCGATCAAGGTACCACTGGCACCACGGTTTTAATTTTGGACAAACATCTAAAAGTCTTAGCCAAAAAAAATAAAGAATTTCCCCAATACTATCCCCACGAAGCTTGGGTAGAACACGATTTAGAAGAAATTTGGCACTCGGTGGTCAAAAGTATTCAAGAGGCCCTCAAGGCGGCCAAAGTCTCTGGTAAAAGAATTGCTGCCATCGGCATCACCAATCAGAGAGAAACTACCGGCATTTGGAGAAAAAAAAGCGGCAAACCTATCCACAAAGCTCTAGTCTGGCAAGATAGACGAACTAGCCCCCTTTGCCAAAATTTAGCTAAAAACAAAAAACTTACTAAAAAAATCCATCAAAAAACCGGACTTGTCTTAGACGCCTACTTTAGCGCTACCAAGATTGCCTGGATTTTAGACCATGTTCGAGGAGCCCGAAACCAAGCCAAAAAAGGAGAGCTTGCCTTTGGCACCATAGATACTTTTTTAGTGTGGCGACTTTCTGGCGGCAAAGCCCATGTCACCGATGTGTCCAATGCCTCACGCACTTTATTAATGGATCTTAAGACGCTTTGTTGGGACAAAGAATTACTTAAAACTTTTAAGGTACCTCAAGAAGTCTTACCCAAAATTGCCAGCAGCTCAGAAATCTACGCTCTCACTCAAGGAGTACCCGGTCTACCCGACGGTATTCCCATTTCCGGCATGGCAGGCGACCAACAAGCAGCCCTTTTTGGTCAAGCCTGTTTTGAAAGCGGTAGCGCCAAATGCACTTACGGCACAGGCTCTTTTATTTTAATGAATACAGGCAATAAGATTGTGCACAGCAAAAACAAAATGCTTACTACTGTGGCTTGGCAACTAGGCAAAAAAACCACCTACGCTCTAGAAGGCTCGGCCTTTATTGCAGGGGCTGCCGTGCAATGGCTGAGGGATGGCCTAGGCTTTTTTAAGCAATCCGGAGAAATAGAAAAGCTAGCTACCCAAGTCAAAGATAGTGAAGGTGTTGTCTTTGTACCTGCTTTAGTAGGCTTAGGGGCACCCCATTGGCGAGGAGAGGCAAGGGGCCTTATCTCTGGTTTAACTCGCGCCACTACTAGAGCTCATTTTGCTCGAGCTGTTTTGGAAGGTATCGCTTTTTTACAATACGATATCTTAAAAGCCATGGAAAAAGACTTAGGAAAAAAATTGAAGGCCCTTAAAGTCGATGGTGGCGCTAGTAATAATAATTTACTCATGCAATTTCAGAGTGACCTTTTAAGAACTAAGCTTGTCAGACCTAAAATGGTAGAAACTACTGCTTTAGGAGCTGCCTTTTTGGCAGGCTTAGGAGTAGGACTTTGGAAAGACCTCAAGGCTATTCAAAAGTCTTGGAAACAAGACAAAGCCTTTAAAGCAAGCATGAAACCCAAAGCAGTAGAAAAGAAAGTGAAACTTTGGCAACAAGCTGTCCTTAAAGCCTAATTAAAAATAACTCTTAAGAACAGGCAAGTTAGTCTCGATTAAAGTTCTTTTTCAAACTTTCCCTTTTCATTGATATGATAAAGACTAAGGGTAGACTGCTCTCCTTCTTCGGCTATTGTATTTTCGTTAAGTACAATATTATTAGCTTCTAGCTTGGCGTTGGTCCACACGCTACCCTCTGAATTATCATAATAAACTTTGAGTTTATCTAAAAGCTCTCCAGAAGGAGAGTAATTAATCAACCATACATAACTCTCTTCTGTGTAGTCCTGAAGAATTAAGACAGAAATATAATTTTTAGTTTTTTCTAAAATACCCAAGGGATAGTATTTAAACTGCTCTGCAGCACTAGGGAGTTGGTTTAGTTTTAAAGTCTTAACCAAATCCTGATTAAAACTAGTAAGACCCGACGAAGAGACTTGGTCTAATACCCAAGGCGTCTCCTTAACAGGTATAGAGGTAAATATTTTTTCAAAGTCGCTAGTCTGCTGAGAGGACTGACTAGTATCAGTTTTTTTAGTCTCCTGCTTACAAGCTAAGGAGGATACAGAAAGCATCAATAAAAAAACAAAAGTTAAAAGTCTCATAAGCCTCCAAGTTTAAGTCTAAAATTTGAGCTTGATTAAAAATTACCAAGCTTCTTTCATTGCCTTAATAGTAGCTCGATAATCCTCAGAACCAAAAATCGCTGATCCCGCCACAAAGAGATTAGTACCAGCCTGAGAAATTTTAGCGATATTGTCTAATTTAACGCCGCCATCTACCTCAATGAGAAAGTTTAGTTTTCTTTCTTGGCGGATTTTATCTAATTGCCCCACTTTTTGAAAAGCCGACTCAATAAACTTTTGTCCGCCAAAGCCGGGATTAACGGTCATCACCAAGACATAGTCCAAATCCTCCAAAACAGTCTCAATAGAAGTAACTGAACTGTGGGGATTTAAGACTACACCCGCTTTAACTCCCAAACTACGAATACGTTGCAAAGTACGATGAAGATGGGGGCAAACCTCGACGTGCACACTTAGATAATTAGCGCCTGCTTGGATGTAGGATTCTAAGACTTCATCAGGATTAGTCACCATTAAGTGAGCATCAATAGGCAAAGAAGTCACCCGACGAGTCGCTTCTAAGATCATAGGCCCAATGGTTAAATTGGGCACAAAGTGACCATCCATCACATCAAAGTGAATAATATCGGCTCCTGCTATTTCTACAGACTTGATCTCTTCACCTAGCTTAGAAAAATCGGCTGCTAAAATGGAGGGGGCTAAGAGTTTGGTCATAGGATTCCCTTATTCTAAAATATTCCCTAAAGTTGATCCGTAACCTTTCACAAAATCCCGTGCTTTGAGAAGTTTTTTTCCTTCCGGCTTAAGTTCTATAATCTCTAAACTTCCCCCATTAGCCTGAACGTAAAGATGATCTTGATGAATAAAAAGTTCTCCTGGCTTTAAGTCCTTAACTAAGTCACTTTTTTGAAGCTTAGCTAAGATTAACCTTTTACCTTGCAAAAAGCTATAAAGTCCAGGCCAAGGACTAAGCCCTTGATAGAGTTGGTAAATCTCTTGAGGAGACTTAGACCAATCAACGTGACCTTGTTCTTTTTTAATTTTAGCTGCATAACTAGCTTCTTTGTCATTTTGGGGAACAGGCCTTAAGTTAGCTCTTTCTAAACCCTCCAAAGTCTTAACCAAAGCCTCCGCGCCTAAATGACTGAGGCGTTCTGAAAGAGTCAGGACCGTATCGCTCTCTTTAATTTCCTCAGTCCATTGTAAAAGGATAGGGCCAGCATCCAACGCTTCTACAATCAACATCGTCGTCACACCTGTTTCTTCTTGGCCATCGATCAAAGCCTGAGCCACACAAGCAGCCCCGCGATACTTAGGCAATAAAGAAAAGTGTAAATTAATAGCGGGAGCTATTTCTAAAAATGCTTTAGAAAGAATTTTTCCATAGGCTACCACGACAAAATAATCAGCCTGCAAATTTTTTAATTGAATTAAAAAGTCAGGATCCTTAGCGCTCTCTGGCTGAAGAACAGGAAGCCCTAAGGACAAGGCAGCTTCTTTGACCGCCGTGGCTGCTAATTGTTTACCTCTACCTTTGGCCTTGTCCGGCTGGGTCACAACAGCTAAAATCTCATGACCAGCCTCTAATAAAGCCTTTAAACTAGCCACTGCAATAAGAGGAGAACCTAAAAAAACAAGTCGCATTAGAGCACCACGCGTTGATTTTTTTTCAATTTATCCCGATACATTTTTTTCTTAAGGTTAGAGAGGTGATCTACGATTAACTTGCCATCCATATGGTCAATTTCGTGCTGCAAGCCTACAGCTAAAAGTTCCTCTCCTTCTAATGAAATTTCTTTTCCCTTACGATCTAAGGCCTTTACCTTAATGCTGGCAAAACGCTTCATGGGTACCACTAATTCTGGACAACTCAGACAGCCTTCTTTCCAAATAATCTCTCCCTCTTTTTTAATAATCTCCGGATTGATTAATACCTGAGGATGGACTCCCCTTTTTTCTTCTTCTTCGCAATCCAAAGTCATAACCCGCTTTAAGACTCCCACTTGAACCGCTGCCAAACCGACACCGTGACTAGCGTACATCGTAGCAAACATGTCGTCTAAAAAAGCCTGAAACTTAGGGTCTTTAATTTCTTCTAAAGAAACCGGACGACTTACTTCTCTAAGACGCTTGTCTGGATAAATTAAAATATCAAGTACTTGAGCCATATTAAAATTCCTGATCCTACTGTCTACTAAGCCGCTGTTTTTTGAGCATGAATTGTTAAATAATTTTTTAAGACCTCTGCTACTTCAGTAGAAGAACTAGTCTGACACATAAGCTTTCTTAATTCGGCCGCTCCAGGCATTGCCTTGCAATACCAGCCAAAGTGTTTGCGCATGGCAGAAAAACTTCTTTCTCCCTTAATGCGCTCAAAAGCCTTAGCATGCTCCATTAAAACTGCAAAACGCTCTTCGGCACCAATCCAAATTTGGTCTTCTTCCCAAGGTTCACCAGCTAAGACCTTGGCTTTAATTTTTTCTTTATAAGAAAAAATCCAAGGATTGCCCAAAGCCCCTCGACCTAAAAGCACACCATCGACTTTGCTCTCTTGAATGCGTTTTACTATTTGTGCTGGTTCAGTCAGGTCACCGTTGCCTAAAATTAAAGTGGACGTTTGATGTACTACTTGTGCTGCTCTACCAATAGCCTCCCAATCAGCCTTACCTGTATACATTTGTTTAAGAGTACGCCCGTGGAGAGAAATAGCTACTGGCTCTACCTCCAAAAGATGCTTCATCCAGTCTTCTACCACAATGCTATCGTAGCCTAAGCGGGTCTTAACACTCACTGGTAAAGCAGCACTTCTCTCTACCGACTCCTTACCAATGCGTTTAAAATTCATGGCCCGAATCCGCTTAATCAATTTTTCTTTGATTTTTAAATCTTCTAAGCTTTTGCCATTTTTCCAATCTTCTACTGCCAACTTAACAGTGCGCACAATTTGTTTGGCTAAAGCCGGGGTCTTAATCAAACCAGCGCCACAGCCCCGACGGGCTACTTTTTTTTCTGTTCAACCCATATTAATATCAATGCCGTCAAAACCCAACTCACACACCATCATAGCAACTTTATAAAAACTCTCCACCTCACTACCATAGACTTGGGCAATCACAGGGCGTTCGGTTTCGTCGTAAAGAAAGGCGTCTAACATCGTCACAGCCCCACGGGAAAGTCCTTCCACGTTGGTAAACTCCGTCATGTGTAAGTCAGGACAACCATACTTAGCCGTAATAAACCGATAGGGAGCGTCCGTAACTCCGTCCATAGGACTTAGGCCAATCACTGGTTTTAAGATTTTATTCCACGCATTCATTAATTTTTTTTAGCTTTTAAGGTTCTAACCACTTTAAAGAACTTTTAATCTCTTCCAACTTGCCATCTTGTAAAAATAATTTTCTTAAAAAAGGCCTTAAGGTTTTAGCATAGGCCTCCATTTCACCCATCGCCTGAGTCAAAGCTTGTTTAGCAGGTTTTTCTTCACCGCCAAGACGCTTTAACTCACCTAACTCCCAATAATAAAGCCAACTAAGCTCTTTTAGGGGATTTTTTTTCCAAAAAGTCTCTAATGGAACAAAACGCTTAGCTAAAACCCCCTGAGAAATGCCCTGAGTTCTTAAGGCTCGGATTTCCCAAAGGCTAGCTTCTAACCAAAAAAGTAGATGTTTGGTTTCCTCGGCTAGGTTTCTAGCCTCTTCTAAATCCGCTAAGGCTTCTTGGGTTCTATGAAAAAATAAAGCATGTCTGGCACGATGTAAGAGCGACTTTAAAATACCTTCTTGGTTTTGAGAAGAACGGGCAGCCCATAAGGCGTTGGACCATAATTCACCTGCCTGGGAAGAGCCCATTTCTGAGGCGCTTAAAGAAGCCAAAAGACTCTCAGCCTGCCAAAGTTCATCCCACTGCGCTCCCAAGTATCCCCAAGGCAAAGCCTCTTTAATCGTCTCTTGGGCTAGACTTGGTCTTTCTTGTTCTCTTTCTAAAGAAGCCTTTAAAACAGCCCAAGGTAGATAAAAATTGGGATAGAGATCTTTTCCCAAAAAATTCTGAACCTGATCTAAACAAGCTTGGGCTTGATCAAAATCAGTGGCCTCAAAGTAGAAACGGGCCAAAGCTAAAGTATATTTTATTTGCAAAGAAAAGCTCGCTTTAAATTTTTCTAAGAGTGCTGCTGCCTTATTAAAAAGGGGCTGAGCTTGAGAAAGCCCTTGTTGTTTTAGGTGCCACAAACCCCAAGTGATTAAAACATGTACCGCACCTTCATAGTCCTTAGCCTGACCAAATAACTGATAGGCCTTTTTAAAAGAAGAAAGTATGGATTGTTCCTTTCCGCTATGGAATAGGGCCACAGCCAGGGCTTCATAGGCCTTAGCCTGTCCTAAAGGATCTAAAGATTGAACCAAGTCAGCCTTAAGCCTTGTCAGTGCTTTTGTGACTTTCCCCCCATAGACTAAACTCCTAGCCTGTTCTAAAGACCACTGAGGAGCAGGGCCTAAAGAAGCCTGTTGAGCCAAACCAATAACATTAAATAAAGGAGGCCAGGCTTCTTGACTGATTAAAAGTTTAATAAACTCCTGCCAATCTTGAGCGTTAAGCTTTTTTAAAAGATTTAATGGAGTAGAAAAATACGCCCTTCTTAAAGACTTATCTTTAAT
>JAGRNM010000149.1 GCA_020440745.1 Deltaproteobacteria bacterium | reverse complement strand
TCGGGAGAAACACTTAAGTTGGTATAAAAATCCAAAACCCAAGTGCTAGTGGAAAAACTAAGATAAGGCGTCATCGTCACCACACCGGCACCACGACCTCCTTGGTCATTGCCAGTAGGAAAACTGGTCTCCAAACCTAGAGTTAAGTAAGAACGCTCATCAGAAGAATGCCACAGACTACCTTTTGTCAATAAACTCACATCACCTAAATGATTAGAGCTGGGCAAAAGATCCATACGCACCATCTCAAAAGGCAAACGAACACCTAAGCTAAAACGCTTATGCACTGCAAATTCGCCTTGCAATTCGTAGGTAAAGACCTCTCCTAAAGAACCGTCTAAAAAGTCGATCCCTGCATTGAGATAAACTTGATTTCTAGGCAAAGACTGCCGCGTACTTTGTATAGAGATACTTGAAGAACTTCCTGCCCCTCCCCCAGCATGATGGGCTTGGACAGAGGATATTCCCACAAAGTACACACAACAAAACAGCAGCATCCTAACTTTAGTTTGACTAAAGCTCATGACAACCTCCTGTTTTTTCCTTTTGGAAAAAAATCTCTTTAATTGAATACTTAATAAAAAAACTTAAAACTCTTCACAGCAAAGGGCAAAAAATCGCAGATCCCTCAAAAACAAATCATTTATTTCTGGATCACTTGATCCTGCCGCTTACAAAAGAGAATAAGACTTACCGCAGATTAAACTTTGGGAGGGGGACTATTCTTAGTGGGATACCAATGTGAATAAAGGCTAGACACTTCCCACAAAGAGACTAGACGAGGCACAGAAAAAACAAACTGGGTTTTAGAAATTAAAAAACATTCAGAATAAAAGGATAAAAAACCAAAAACTCCACCACGACGACCACACTCAGAAAAAATATAGGATCCTACTTTGGCTTTTTTCTGCAAAGACTTTTGTCCACCGGCATGAGAAAAAACCATCGAACCATGGTTTCTTTGCCTTTGTTTTTTTAAATCACAACCATGACGACAAGGATGACCCGACTTTTGACAAGAACAGACCTCTGCTGCAAACAAAGGTCCATAAGCTTGGGCCAAAGGATAGGCTTGCCCTACAGAAATCAGGACCCAAAAACAAAAAACCAAAAAAGGGGAACGGAAAAAATACATCGCCCCTCCCATAGATAAATTAACCACCAAGGGTCAAGCTAGATTAATCTTAATGATTTTCATTAAGTAAAAAAGCTTAACTTAATAAACAAAGAAAAAAAGTGGCCCGGGCAGTTAAGGTTTTAAGAAATTCCACCAAAGTGGAAGGGCTCATGGATTATTGAGAAGAGCGCCTTAAACTGACCCGGGCCTGTGTCGAGAGAGAGGATCAAGAAAAATTTAAAAGAGCAAAAAAAATTACAAAAAATAAACTCTACTAAACAAAAGCTATTCTAAAATCACCCAAGCTACTTCCTCATCATCATCAAAAGATCTCTGCCAAAATAAGATTAACAAAACATACTTAACAAAATACATTTGCCAAACTTGTGCCAAAACAGAAGAACCCTTTCTAACCCAAGTTTTAGAAGAACTCTGTCTTAAGCTAAGTTTTTAATTATTAAGCTTTTTCTATCTAAAAACTTCTCCGTCTAAAAAAGCCCCAAATTTTTTTTAATAGAACCAAGCGTAGCAAAAACAGTCCTTCCTACTTTAAAAAGAAAGTATTTTCGTTTTCCACTTCACTCCTTAAAAAGGCCCCTTTCCCTAAGGGAAAAGGGCCAACAGGGTCTTGTCTTGATTATGGACTTTGCTATTTAGCCTGCCCATAATTACTATAATCCACTTTAACCTTGCTAATAGACTCCAGCATGTTACCAATGGTAGCTCCTTGCTTCTTAGGCACTCCAAACAAGACAGCTTCAGGACTCTTGCTAGAACCATATTCTACAGAAAAAATAGCCATCTTCTTTTTCCAAAGTAAAAAGAGAGCACCAATAGGACCTAAGGCATAAATACCCACACCCACCGTAGCCCAACGGCGCTTAGCCTGTTCACCAATAGCAATATGTTGAATACCCGCTCCCGGAATTTCTTTATTAAGACCCTGATAGTCCAATTTTTTATAACGGATTTTTAAAGTATTACGCTTACTAAAATCCAAAGTGCAGGTTTTAAATTTTCCCTCTGGCACCAAACACTTAGCCTTATAAAAAAAGGCATGGGCACTAGGAGCCCAAACAAGAGACACAAACAGTAGGGTACATAAGAGCTTCTTCATCTTACCTCCTTATTTTAAAGCTCGCCGTCTATTTGCCTAAGTTTGTCTTAGACAAAATAAAAACTAAAACCACTCAGACCAGATACAAAGGCGCACTAAGACACCTTTGGTAGAAGCTTTCAAAAAAACTTCCACCAGTCTTAAGTCGTTCTCAATTGTCTCTCTCGATACCCTCTAAAAGAATGGCGTTAATCGCCTTAAGGCAGGCTTGTCGATCCTGCCGTTGGAAAAGGATTACCCCCTATTCCCACCGAAGATTCGTTGGAACCTCCGCCTCGTAACAAAAGTCCAGCCGTTGCTCCCCCAGCAGCTAAGACACCCAACAATCCATATAATAAGGCTTTGCTTTTTTTCTTACGCTTACCAATAACCAACACATCAGTATCCGCGTATTTCTTAGGATCTTTAGCCAAGTCGGCGTAAGATTTTTCTTCTAGGTCTTTGGCAAGGACTTTACTGGCAGCCCGGGTGTCTTTTGGCAAATTTAATACATCAATAGATTTTTGTTTATGACTGGCTTGGTAGGCCATATCAATCATTCTGGCCGTAATCTTGTGATTGTATCCCACAGGAATCACACTAACCAACATGACCTTATCCACCTTCATGGCATTGCCAATACGACTAGCAACTTTGACTTGTTCTTCCACATCTCCCACCGACTTTACCTCAAAACCACGAGGAGCAGAATTACGAGATTCAATTTTGTTTAAAGGAATTTTTTCACGAAAAGCGCTCTCTTTTAATTCAATTTTTCTAGCGCTTGGTTCATAACCTGGCTTCTTTAATAAAACGTAGTGTTCCCCCGTAGGAAAAAAATCTATTTTTAAGGGAGTCTGACCACGGTTAACACCATTGATATAAACATCTGCCTTGCTGGGAGAAGAAAAAATTTCTAGCTTAGTACTTTTAGTCTTACCTAACTTTTCCTTTTTAGCCTCAGTGAATTCCCTAACCGTATTAGGCGAATAATAACGTGTTGTAATTTCTCGATCGGGATCTAGCCTCACTGCTTCTTTAAAAGAATCTAAAGCTTGTTTCTTTTGTTTACTAGCCATGTAAACATTACCCAAAGAAAGATAAGCGTCCACTAACTGAAAATTTTCTGCCAAGGGTTTTTTAGCACGACGAAAACTATCAATAGTATTAGACAAAATACCAATGGCGTCTTTAAATTGTAAGTCTTTAAAAAAACTCAAACCCTCTTCTAAATAACGATTAAGTAGCTCTCCACCTTCGCTACTTGCCAAGACGTCAGGATGATTTATAAAAAAGGCTTCCGTCTCTTGTTTAGATAAAGTTTGAAAACGAGGTAAGAGTTGGAGTTCGTCTCTTAAAGTATCGCCCACTCTTTCTATATCCTTAGGCTTGCTATTGCCATCGTTGACTTCCAAGACTACCACTTTTAATTGTCCCTGTTTCACCCCCAAACTAGCCACACGACTACTACCTTGATCTTTTCTATTGAGCTTCTTATCTTTTTTAAAGTTATCCTCCAAACCTTGAGAAGACTCGTCTTCCTGTGTTTCAGCTGATAAAGAGGCATCCTTTGTCGCCCCCATAGCATTAGCCAGCAAAGCCGGATGAGAAGTCCAAAGCATTTGGAATAATAAAAAATAAATTAAAAAGGAAAATCGACGCATCAAAGCTCGCATGACAGAAACCTCCTAAGGCAAGTTCAAACTTTACCAAATAATTAAAAACAAAACCCTTGGGTTTAAATATTAAATGTCTATTGGCAAAACCTAAAATTTAGGAAATGAACTCACCTTAAGAAGCCAGGCATCACTAGAAGACTTAAAAATAGAAAGTAAAAAAGACTACTTTCTTAAGCATTCAAGAAAATCCAGCTAGCTCTTGGGTTCGAGGTGAATAATCACCCTTTAAGTTGGTTAAGCCAACCGCCCAATGCCTGAAACACCCAGATTTTCCTTACCACGAAAAGATTAAGATTAAAGAGGCTCCCCTGCCTCTCTACCCATAAAAACCGCGGGGAAGATGTAGATACCTTCTGTATCAAAGTCAAGTCCTTTTAAGCTTTTTTAATTA
>JAGRNM010000148.1 GCA_020440745.1 Deltaproteobacteria bacterium | reverse complement strand
AAATGCCTTAAATAAGCCCGGCTATAGTTTTGGCAGGTATAGCAAGGACAATCGGGATCCAAAGGCTGAGGATCTTGCTGGTAACGGGCCTGACGGATTAATACCCTGCCCCGCTTAGTAAAAAGCAAACCATGACGGGCCGAACGGGTCGGCACTACGCAGTCAAACATGTCCACTCCTAAGCCAATCATGGTGACAATATCCTGGGGAAAACCAATACCCATGGCATAACGAGCCTGATTTTGAGGCAAAAAAGGAGTCACTCGGTCTACCACTTCATAGCCTAATTCAATAGGCTCGCCCACGCTCACACCTCCAATGGCATAGCCATCAAAACGGGTTTTTTGACCTTCTCGGGGCTGACTTAACTGGATTTCCTGCAAACGTTCGGCACATTCCTGACGTAAATCATGCTCCATAGCTCCTTGCACAATGGCAAAAAGGGAGTTTTCTTGGCGACTTCTGGCCTCTAAACAACGCTTAGCCCAACGCACGCTTAGTTCCATACTAGGACGCACCCTTGTCTTTTCTGTGGGATAGGGCAAGCACTCGTCTAAAACCATCATAATATCGCTACCTAAAGCTTCCTGAATCTCAATGGCTTTTTCTGGACTCAATAAATGTCTTGAGCCGTCTAGATGGGAGGCAAAGGTCACGCCTTCTTCTTTAACCTTACAACGATGAGCCAAACTAAAGACCTGATAGCCGCCGCTATCGGTAAGAATCGGGCCAGACCAATTCATAAAATCATGCAAGCCTCCTAAAGCACGGATGATTTCATGACCAGGCCTAAGATAAAGGTGATAAGTATTGCCTAAGATAATCTGAGCACCGAGGTTTTTAAGTTCTTCCGTCCTCATTCCCTTAACGGTAGCTTGAGTCCCCACGGGCATAAAGATAGGCGTCTCAAAAGATCCGTGTACCGTTTCAAAACGACCTAGGCGAGCTCGGGTTTTTGTATCTTGCTTGAGTAAAGAAAAAGCCATGGGATTTAAAGGGCCTACCCTGTTCAAAAGCGGGCTTCAAGGCTTTTTATATTCTGCTAATAAACCAGGCACTAAGGTGTGGGTTGATTCTGAAGAATAGGAAGTTGGGGAAGAGGATCGGCCTCTTCTTGACTTGCCTTAGGCTTCATGACTTCTAAAAAGCTTTGAAGGGCAGGATTGGCCTCTCCATTAACTAAGACCTTCCCTTTTTCTAGGCGAATTTGGCTTTTGAGTTCGTCCTTTTGACTATCAATCACCATATAAGGCACTACCGCCGCCAAAACTAAAGTAGAAGAAGCTCCCGCCTGTTGGTCCAAAAACTTCTGAAAACGACTATAAGGAGAAAGTTGTAACTGAAAATCAAGCAAGGCTTTTTCTAACAAGGCCTCCTCAAAACGTTTTTTACTTTTTAAAGCCCAATTTTCAAAATTTACCCCCCAAGTTTTTGGAAGACTATTCTGTCCTTGAGATAGTTTAGGCAGGCCTACAAAAAGTCCCTCTAAAGGTAAATCCGCTTTAAACTGTGCCTTGCCAGAGAAAAAATCCTTACCCAAGTCACTATCCAAAGAAAAATCATAAAGCACTTTTTGACCCGCAAAAGGATCCCCATCTGCTTCGTATTGACCCGTTTTTTGAGCCTCAATCAGTTGATTAATGGCAATCCAAGGAAAACGAGTACTCTGCTTAAATTTAAAGTCCGCTTGTCTAAAAGCCGGCATTGTTGGTTCCTTAGAAAAAAGGCTTAATTTAAAAGCAAGGGTACTAAGACTTTCGTCTCCACTTGAGTCCAGGGAAGCACTGACGTCTTCTAATAATACTCTTTCTTCTTCTGGCTCTTTAAATTCTAGGCTCACTAAACTAACTTGAGTTTTATTAGGCCTTAAAGGTTGTCCAAAATTTTTCAAAAACCAATCAGGTCCTGAAAAAGTAATACCTGTTCTTTGGTCTGGAGAAACTTTTGCCAATAAATCTTCCCAGCCTTGTCTAGGACTTTCACCCGCTTCGTAAAGAACCTGATAATTCACTTTAAATTGACTGAGATTAGCCTCATACCTAGAATCCTTAATTTGTAAATTTTCAAAGGCAAGGTGACTATTCCACTCGGGGGTAGGTCCGCCCTCTGGACTTTGCGCCTCTTTGTTCCAAAAATATTGAGCCTCAATATCCTTGACTTGAAAAATCACCTCCTCCTTTGACTCGCCAGCCCCTTCTTGGTCTTCCATTAAAAAACTTTGAGCTTGCAACTGAAGATCCAAAGGAAAACGATCTTCAAAAACTTGAGTCGTCATTCCTAAACCTTCGATCGCTATTTTTGGAGTCGAAGCCTTAGCCTTCTGAGCAAGATCTTGGCTCTTTGGGGCTTCATAAGTTAAACGCTGAGTTTTCCAAGAACGAATCGTCTCTTCCGATCCTAAAACCAATTGGATCCCTTCTAAGGTCCAACCCTGATCGCTTTTAAAAGATTCGGGAAAATTTAAATGCTGACTTTGTCCAAACCAAAGTCCTTGAGATAAGGATAAACCTTTTAATTCTATTTTAGAAGCTGCAACAGGCCCTAAAGCCTCGGTTTCTAAAAAAGCCTGCGGCACGGGTACTAAAACTTCAAAAATACCTTTGGACTCTGGTTCAAAGGGAGGAATCACTAATTTAAAAAAAGAGCCTTGATAGCTTTTTCCCTTAGAAAAATCTTGTAGATCCGTCAAAACCCTCTGTCTTTGAAAAAAAATTAAAGCTGCCACCACTAAGACTAGAACTAAAAAAACCGACAAGATTTTTTTCATAAAACTCCTCCAAAACAAAGATTAATAACTAAGATAAAATAGGGAGAGGCCTTAAAAAAGTAAAAGCATTTTTAATAGGCCTCTCCCAAAATCTAGCTATAAGACTACCGAGACTCTGCTAGGCTTTTTAGACCTGACTTTTTAGCATTGACTAAAATAGCCATATTGCCATGGGGGTGTTTATTCTCCCTCATTAATTGATGGGCCTCTCCTGTTTGATTAAAAGTCCAAGTCTTGGAGAGGCAAGGATCTACTTTATTGTCCAAGACCAAGTCATTAAACCCCTTAGCTTCATGGTCATTAGCAAAGTGAGAGCCCTGAAAACGCTTCTGTCTCATCCAATGATAACGCAAATCAATAGTCGCATTATAACCTGTGGTTCCTGCACAGATGACCACCATACCACCTGTGTCACATACAAAGGCGCTAGTGGGCACTGTGGTTTCTCCGGGATGTTCAAAAACAACCCTTGGACTTTTACGCTCGCCTAAGGCCTCCCAAATAGCTTTTCCAAAAGCGCGTGCTCCTTTTAACCAAGTGCCATAGGCTTCCTCGTCCTTCCAATGGGGCAACATTCCCCAATGGTCAAAATTTTTACGGTTAATAACACCGACAGCTCCCAATTTTTTACAGTAGTCAATCTTGTCATCATTACCGACAACAGCTACAGGAATCGCACCCGCCGCCTTAGCAATTTGGATCGCCATCGAACCCAAACCACCAGCGCCACCCCAAATCAAAACCACATCTCCTTTTTTAATCTTATGCTCGCCCCAACGGTGCAACATACGATAAGCGGTGGCTCCTACCAACATATAACAAGCAGCCTCTTCCCAACTAAGATGCTTAGGCTTAGGAAGACATTGGTGGTCTTGCACTTTAGTAAACTGAGAAAAACTACCCCAATTGGTTTCATAGCCCCAAATACGAAAAGAAGGCAAAAACATGGGATCTTGGTGAGGGTTTTCGGCCTCTTCTTTGGGAGACCATTGGCCACAATGCACAACGACTTCATCGCCTACCTTTACATTGGTGACCTCACTGCCCACTTTCCAGACAATACCACTGGCATCAGAGCCCCCAATATGAAACTCCTCCGGCTCACCAGCTTTATTACGGGCAGCAATAACATTGACTGGAATCCCTAAGGCCGCCCAAACATTATTGTAGTTGATTCCAGCCGCCATGACATAAACCAAGACATCTTTAGGGCCTAATTCAGGGACCTCAATGACCTCTGACTGAAAAGCTTTGGTAGGTTCTCCAAAACGCTCTGGCCTAATTAATTGGGCATGCATTTTTTTAGGAACAAAACCTAATTCGGGAATCTCGCCAATTTCATAGAGTTCTTTCGTCATTTAAAGTCTCCTTTGTAAATTAATAAAAAAAAATTAAAATAAAAAAAAAATAAAAAATTTTTTTTTTTTTTTTTTTTTTTGTTTTTTTTTTTTTTTTTTTTTTTTTTTTTTTTTTTTTTTTTATTTTTTTTTTTTTTTTTTTATTTATTTTTTTTTTTTTATTTG